>JAEVZM010000521.1 GCA_023392225.1 Pseudomonadota bacterium | reverse complement strand
CGCAACGCCTGGGTCATCGGGCTGTTCGTCCTGTTCGCGCTGCTTCTGGTGGTGACGAAGGTCATCCAGCCGAGCTACGGCTCGGCCGGCTTCGCCTCGCTGGTGAGCGCCGTCCTGCCCTTCGCCTTCGCCGTCGCCGCACAGACGGTGGTGGTGATCGCCGGCGGCATCGACCTCTCCATCGCCTCGATGATGGCGCTGACCAGCGTCACCGCCGCGGTGCTCATGGATGGTGCGAGCCCCGAGTTCGCCATTGTCGCGGTGTTCCTCACCCTGCTCCTCGGCGTCGTCCTCGGTGCCATCAACGGCGCCCTGATCGTCATCACCCGCGTGCCCGACATCGTCGTCACCCTCGCCATGCTCTTCGTCTGGCAGGGCGCCGCCCTCCTCGTGCTGCCGGCGCCCGGCGGCGCCGCGGCGGACTGGCTGAAGGGGCTGGTGGTCGGCACCATCTCGATTCCCGGCGTGCCGACGGAGATCACCCAGTGGATTCCGGAGGCCCTGGTCCTCCTCGTCGTCTGCCTCGCCGTGGTCTTCGTGCCGCTGTTCCGATCGCGGCTCGGGCTCTCGATCTACGCCATCGGCAGCAACAACCTCGCCGCCTTCCGGAGCGGCGTGCCGGTCGGCCGGACGCGCATCGCCGCCTATGCCATCGGCGGGCTGTTCGCGGCGATGGGCGGCCTCGTCCTGACCATGAGCACCGGCATCGGCGCGCCGATCCCCGGCCCGTACCTGATGGCGAGCGTCGCCGCGGTGGTGCTCGGCGGCGTCGCGCTCACCGGTGGCACCGGCGGCATCGTCGGCCCGATCGTCGCCGTCTTCATCCTGCGCCTGGTGCGGAGCGACCTGACCTTCATGGCGGTCGACCCCAACGTCACCACCATCATCGAGGGCACCATCATGGTGGTCGTGGTGATGCTCGGCGCGCTGCTTGCCCTGCGGAGGCGTAAGGCATGACGATGACCTCTCCCGCTGTCCCCGCTCCGGCGCCTCTCTCCTTCGGCCGGCGTTTCCGCCGCTTCATGGCGGATTACCCGATCGTCCCGCTCCTGGTGCTGTTCATCGCACTCGTCGTGGCGCTCGAGTTCCTCCGCCCCGGCATCGTCAACGAGCGCTGGATGGCCAACACGGTGAAGTTCGCGATCCCGCTCGCGATTCTCGCCGGCTGCCAGACCATGACCATGCTGACCGGCGGCATCGACCTGTCGGTCTCGACCTCGGCGACCATGGCCGCCTTCATCGTCGCCACCCAGACCCCCGTGCACGGTCCGTGGATCGCGATGCTCATCGCGATTGTCCCGGGGCTGATCATCGGCGTCGCCAACGGCATCGGCGCCGGCATCTTCCGCGTCCATCCACTGATCATGACCCTCGGCACCGGACTGATCGGGATCGGCGCGCTCCAGGTCTACCAGCGCACGGTGATCGCCACCGGCTCCGTGGTGCCGGACTTCCTCGCCTGGCTCGGCACCGGGCTCACCGGCGGCGTCCCCAACGCACTGCTCCTGTTCGTGCCGGTGGCGGCGCTGATCATCTACATCCTCCGCGGCACCGGCTTCGGGCGCCTGCTCTACGCCGTCGGCGACAACGAGAAGGCGACGCGCATCGCCGGTGTCCATTACTGGCAGGTGATCATCGCCGTCTACGTCTTCTCCGGCTTCCTCGCCGCCATCGCGGGCCTCCTCTATGTCGGGTTGATCAAGGCGCCGTCGCTGTCGCTCGCCGAGCCGCTGCTCCTGCCCTCGGTCGCAGCAGCGGTGGTCGGCGGCACCTCGATCTTCGGTGGCCGCGGCGGCTATCCCGGCACGATCGTCGGGGCGCTGATCCTCACCGTCCTCAACACGCTCCTCACCATCCTGCAGATGCCGGAAGGGCTCCGCGGCGTGCTGTTCGGCCTCATCATCCTGGTCGTCACCGCGATCTACATCCGGATCACCTCCGACACTTGAACGCGCTGCCCGGCGCGACAGATTGCACCGGGTGGCTGCTTCCCCGCTCGATTGGCTTCCGCGGCCGCGGCCCCTAACATCGCGCGCGCCGACCACCGGCACCACGCGAGACGACGCGATCGAGAGCGGGACGGAAGAGTGGAAATTTCGACATTTCATGCGACGCCGGCCGAGGACGTCGTGCGCGTGCTCGGCACCGGGCCGGACGGCCTCGGCAATGACGAGGTGGCGAGCCGCCTTGAGCGGCACGGGCGCAACGAGCTGCCCGAGGCCAAGGGCCGCCATCCGATCTTCCGCTTCCTCGCCCAATTCAACAATGCCCTGATCTACTTCCTGCTCGCCGGGGCCGTCGCGGCGCTGTTCCTCGGCCACTTCGTCGACGCCGGGGTCATCGTCGCGGTGGTCGTCGTCAACGCAGTCGTCGGCTTCGTCCAGGAGGGCAAGGCGGAGAGCGCGCTCAACGCCATCCGCAACCTCATCTCGCCCCATGCCAATGTCACCCGCGGCGGGGAGCGGGTCAGCGTGCCGGCGCGCGACCTTGTGCCCGGCGACATCGTCCATCTCGAAGCCGGCGACCGGGTCCCGGCGGATCTCCGCCTGGTGCGGGCACGCGGATTGCTGATCGACGAGGCGATCCTCACCGGGGAGTCCGTCGCCGCCGAGAAGAACGAGGCTCCGGTCCAGGCCGAGGCGCCGCTCGGCGATCGCCGCTCCATGGCTTTCTCCGGCACCATGGTCGCGGCCGGACAGGGGATCGGTGCTGTGGTAGCGACCGGTCCAAGGACCGAGATCGGCAGGATCAGCACGCTGGTCGGCGGCGTCCGCGAGCTGACCACGCCGCTCCTGCGCCAGATCAACCGCTTCGGTCGCGACTTCACCTGGGTCGCGCTGGTCGGCGCTATCCTTATCTTCCTGTTTGCCGTGTTCGCCCGCGCCTACCAGTGGGAGGATGCGCTGCTGGCGGTGGTGGCGCTCTCGGTCGGCGTCATTCCGGAGGGCCTGCCGGCCGTGATTACCATCACGCTCGCCATCGGCGGCCGGCGGATGGCGAGCCGGAACGCCGTGATTCGCCAGCTGCCGGCGGTCGAGACCATCGGCGCGACGACGGTGATCTGCTCGGACAAGACCGGCACCCTCACCCGCAACGAGATGACCGCCCGGCGCGTCGTCACCGCCGGAGACTGCTACACCGTCGAGGGCGCCGGCTATGCGCCCGACGGCGAGCCGCTGTTCGGTGGCGAGGCGGCCAGCGAGGGCCGGGCCCTGACACTCGTGCGGGTGGGCCTCCTCTGCAACGACGCCACCATCCGCAAAGACGACGGGACCTGGACGGTACTCGGCGACCCCATGGAGGGCGCCCTGGTCACGCTCGCGATGCGCGAGGCGCTCGATGCCGCAGCGACGCGACAGGCCTGGCGCCGCCTCGACGAGATTCCCTTCGATGCCCAGCACCGCTTCATGGCGACACTGAACCGGACGCCCGACGGCGCGGCGACGATCCTCGTCAAGGGCGCGCCGGAGCGGCTGCTCGAGCTGTGCCGCGAGCAGGCCGGCGCTGTGGGCCCCGAGCCTGTCGACCATCGGCTCTGGGCGGCGCGGATCGCCGAGGCCGCCGCCGACGGTGAGCGCGTGCTCGGGTTCGCCATGAAGCCCGCGTCGAACGGGCAGCACCATATTGGCTTCGGCGATGTCGAGGACGGCCTCGTCTTCCTCGGCATCGTCGGCTTCCTCGACCCGCCGCGGGACGAGGTGGTCGCGGCGATCGCTGAGTGCCGCTCGGCCGGCATCGCGGTCAAGATGATCACCGGCGACCATGGCGCCACCGCCGCCGCGATCGCCCGTCAGCTCGGGCTCGGGGAGGAGCCGGCGGTGCTCACCGGCCGCGACATCGACGCCCTCGACGACACCGCGCTGCGCGAGGCCGTAGCCCGGACTCCGGTGTTCGCCCGCACCAACCCCGCCCACAAGCTCCGCATCGTCCAGGCGCTGCAGGCCGATGGCGCGGTGGTGGCGATGACCGGCGACGGCGTCAATGACGCCCCTGCCCTCAAGCAGGCGGACATCGGCATCGCCATGGGCCAGAAGGGCACGGAAGCGGCCAAAGAAGCGGCCGAGATGGTGCTCCTCGACGACAACTTCGCCTCCATCGTCTCTGCGGTGCACGAGGGCCGGACGGTCTACGACAACATCCGGAAGGTCGCGTCCTGGACCCTTCCCACCAATGGCGGCGAGGCGCTGACCGTCATTGCCGCGATCCTGTTCAACCTCACCATGCCGATGACGGCGGTGCAGATCCTCTGGATCAACCTGATCACCAGCGTCACCCTCGGGCTCGCCCTCGCCTTCGAGCCGTCGGAGCCGGGCGTCATGGGGCGGCCGCCGCGCCGCGCCAGTGCCGGCCTGCTGACGCCGTTCCTGGTGTGGCGGACCGTCTTCGTCTCGGTGCTGTTCGCCGCCTTCGCGCTCTTGATCTTCTTCTACGCGCTCAACCGCTACGACGACGTGGCGCTGGCACGGACCATGGTGGTCAACACCATCGTGGTGCTGGAGATCTTCTATCTGTTCAACGTCCGCTACCTGCACATGACCTCCTACACGGTGGAGGGTACGCGGGGCACGCCGGCCGTTCTGCTCGCGGTCGGGACGGTCGTCGCCGCCCAGTTCGCGTTCACCTACCTGCCGATCATGCAGCAGCTATTCGGCACCCGGCCGATCGACTTCCTCGACGGCGTGTTGGTGGTTGCCACCGGCATCGTCATGATGGCGATCCTCGAGATCGAAAAGGCGCTGACCGGCTGGATCGGCCGGCGGCGCGGAACCAGCCACCTTCACGGCGGACAGGCAGCGGCGGCATGAGCGAAGAGAAGCACCCCACGGCGATCCTGATCGCCACCGACCTCAGCGCCCGCTGCGACCGGGCGCTCGACCGCGCCGTGCTCCTGGCGGATGCTTGGCAGGCCCGGCTCGTCGTCCTCCACGTCATCGAGGACACCACGGCCCTTGAGGCGATGCTCGACCCGACGCCGGCG
>JAEVZM010000456.1 GCA_023392225.1 Pseudomonadota bacterium | reverse complement strand
CCGCAACTGGAGGCACCGACTGCGCCGACGCGGCGGGCGGCTCGGGCGGGCGCTTGCCCCGTGGGGCGGAGTCGGCCTTCGGCGGAGGCTTGGCCTTGGCCCTATGCGGCGGCTTGAACCGGGACTGGGAGCCGGGTGGCCCATCGACCAGCGCGGCGAGCATGCCGGCCAGCCGGTCGACCCGCTCACGCGCCGCGCGGAGGGTTGCCGGCTTGACCTCGCGGGCAACGCGGAAGGCGGCGCCACCGGCATCCGGCGCCGCGAGATAGGTGCGGCCGCTCTGGTGGGTGTACCAGAGGCCCCCGCCATAGGCGCGCCACAGACGCCGCACGTCAGCATAGTCGTCGATGGCGGCGGCCAGCGCGTCGTCATGGCCCGGAAGGCTGCCGAGCAGCGCCATGCGCGCCGGATCGTTCTGGTCGAGGGCGGCGAGGACCGCCGAGGCATCGGCCCCGAGGCGGTCGGCGACGAGATCGGCGACCAGCTCGTCGAGATGCGGCATGGCGGCGAGGATGGTGCCGACCAGCGCCGCCTGGCCATCATGGCGAAGGCCGCCCGACCATTCGCCCGAGCCGTCGTGGATCGGCGCGCCGGCGTGCAGCGCGCCGGACCGTGGCGCCCTGCCCTTGCCGCTGCCGGCCCCGCCCTTCCCGCCTGTCGTGGTGGCTTTCATGCGCGTCGACTCCCGCTCCCGTCGACCCCTCGCGCCGATGATGCGCGCACGCCGGTTACCGGAAGGAAAACGCGCCTATGGCGTGCCGGGCGGGTGGGTGCCGGGGGCGTCCCAACCGTCGACCAGCGCATCGACGACGACGCGGCCGACGGTGAAGGCGGCATCCAGCGAGGGCACGAAGGCGGAGAAGGTGTTGCCTTCCCTGGCGAGGCTCTCCGCGGCGTCGAGGCGATCATGCTCCATGGTGAAATTGCTGGTGGTGCGCAGCACCAGCACGCGATCGAGGTCGACGCGGCCGCCCTTCGCCAGGCGGGTGAGCGCGGCGAGCGTGCCGCTGTCCTCCATCGCCGAGGTCGCGAACACGCCCGCCCCGCCCGTCCAGTACGGCACCCAGCGGCTCGCCCATGCGTTGAGAAGGCCGCCATGCCAGAAAGTCGAGGCGGCGAGCACGTCGCCCCTCAACACCCGCGGCGGCAGCTGTGCGGCGGGATGCCCGGAGTATTTCGCCCGCCACGTTGCGAGCGCCGCGTTGTCGGGAAGGGCAATGTCACGGGTCAGCCCGAAGGCCCAGTCGACCAGCGCCGGATTGAGCCGATAGGCGAGACCGAAGTCGTCGGCCGGCGGCGGCTCCTGATAGGGCACCGTCCCGAACAGCGGCACGTATCCGGTCGGCCAGTCGGGCGGGATCTCGCGCGCGTCGATCTCGAAGGCGAGGTCGCCATCGACGATCCAGTCCGCCCAGACGGCGGAGGCGAGCGGCGCGACGTTCGGGTTGGCGCCGGCGATTCCGGCGACCAGCCAGTAGGCGTGCGAGAGGTCGAAGCGGGGATCGAGGCCGAGGGCGGTGATCGAGGCGGCCGCGCGGGCCGTGCCGACCCCGGTCACGACCGCGAGGACCTCGCGCTCGGCATTGTAGCGGAGGTCCCGCTCGCCAACGGGAAACGGGAGGATCTCGGGGAGCGGATAGCGCTCGACCCAGGCCTGGAGCTCCCCCGGATCGTCGCCGGAGTCGCTCCCCTCCTCGAACATCGTGACGACGACGACCCGGACGGGGAGCTGGTCCGCCGCCAGGACCGGCGTCGCCGCGAGGAAGGCCGCCGCCAGCGCGGCACCGAGCAAGGCACCGCGCATGGCGTGCAGGTTCCCTTGAGGGGACTAGTGGCCCGAGGAGTCGGGACGGCGGCTGGTCTCGAACAGGAACCAGTGGCGCCGCTCGCTCTCGTCGATCCACTGCTCGATGAGGCTGGTGGAGGCGACGTCGTTGTGATCCGAGCAAACGGCGTGGGCGGCACGGAGACGCGCGATCAGGTCCTTGTTGTCGTCCCGCAGCTCGGCGACCATGTCGGACGGCTCGACATATTCCTTGTCGTTCTCAAGGACGCGGGTGGTCCGCGCGATCTCGGCGATCGAGTGGATCGTGGTGCCGCCGATCTTGCGGACGCGCTCGGCAATCGGATCGGTCATGGCGAAGATCTGGTCGCCCTGCTCGTCGAACATCAGGTGGTAGGAGCGGAAGTTGGGGCCGCTGACGTGCCAGTGGAAGTTCTTGGTCTTGAGGTAGAGCGCGAACACGTCGGCGAGCAGCAGGTTGAGCGCGGCACTGATGTCGCCCACCGCATTGGCGCCGAGATCGGACGGCGGATCGAGACGCGCGTCCCGCGCCGGGGCCTTGGCCTTCGACTTGGCGGTGGTCTTCGCAGTGGCTTTGGCTGCCTTGCTCATTTCCTTGCTCCTCGTTTGCGCGGGATCCGTCCCCGCTCACTGACTTCGATGCGCTCGGCGGGATCTTCGCCGGGCCACTCGACTATGTAGGACTCCAGATCGTCGACCGGCACATCTTCCTCACTCCGCGTGCGATGGCGCGCAGAGATTCCCGCAATGTGGACGGTATCGGGATCGCCCGACAACAACGGATGCCACCAGTAAAGGTCCCGCCCATCGGCGACGAGACGATAGGCGCAGGTCGGCGGCAGCCAGGTGAGCGTGCGCACCTTCTCAGGCGTCAGCGTCTCGCAGTCCGGCACCCGGCGCGAGCGGTTGGGATAGTCGGCGCAGCGGCAGGTCGCGTCGTCGAACAGCCGGCAGGCGACATCGGTCCAGGCGATCTCGCCGGTGTCGGCATATTCGAGCTTGTTGAGGCAGCACCGGCCGCAGCCGTCGCAGAGCGACTCCCACTCGTCCTTCGACATCTCCTCGAGCGCGAGGCGACGCCAGAACGGCTCGGCGTCCCCCGCGGGCGTCCTGCGTGTCACCCCGCCACCTCTGTCCTGTCCGCCGCCTGCTTCCTGTCCGAATGGCCGAGGCTGCGCTCCGGGGCGACGCGATCGCGGACGAGCTGCTTCAGCTCGGTGATCTCGGCATGGCGGCCGGCGGCCTTGCGCGAGAACACCTCGTCACCATCGACCCGGACGATGAAGGCGCCGCCGGTGCCGGGACGGAGCGTCACCCCGCCGATCTCCTCCTCGAAGGTGGTGAGCAGCTCCTGCGCGGTCCAGGCGGCGCGCAGCAGCCAGCGGCACTGGCGGCAATATTCGATCTCGACGAGCGGCAGCGGCACGGCACGAATTCCATTGCGGCGAAACGGCCGCGTCCCCACCATATACGAGCGCGCGGGGTGGTCCGCCACTCCCCCCGCGACGCCTGACAGGAAGGAGCCTTCCGGTGAACGAAACCGTCCGCCACGTCGTCTGCCCCCATTGCGAGAGCGTGAACCGCCTGCCGTCGGCCAAGGACGCCCGCTCGGCCAAATGCGGCAAGTGCCACCGCCCGCTGTTCAGCGGCCATCCGTTCCCGGCCACGACCGCCGGCTTCCAGAAGCAGGTCGAGCGGAACGACATCCCGGTGGTGGTCGATTTCTGGGCGGAGTGGTGCGGCCCGTGCCGGGCGATGGCGCCGGCCTTCGCCCATGTCGCGGCGGAGATGGAGCCGCGCATGCGGTTCCTGAAGGTCGACACCGAGGCCGAGCAGGCGCTCGCCGCCAAGTACCAGATCCGCAGCATCCCGACGCTGATGGTGTTCCGCGGCGGCAAGGTCGTCGCGCAGCAGGCCGGCGCCATGGACGCCGGCCGGCTCAAGGCCTGGCTCAGCCAGTACGCCTGAGGCGAGGCTGCTGCGGCCGGATCACCGGCCGCAGCGTTGGTCGCTCTGCGCTAGCGCGGGTGCTTGATGAAGGTGCCGTTGCGCAGCTCGCTCACCGCCTGGCGGAGCTCGTCCTGCGTGTTCATCACGATCGGCCCGTACCAGGCGACCGGCTCGGCGATCGGCTTGCCCGAGACGAGGAGGAAGCGGATGCCCTCGTCGCCGGCCTGCACGGTCACCTCGTCGCCGGTGTCGAACAGCACCAGCGAGCGGTTGCCGGTGGTCTCGCGGACGTAGAACTCGTTGTCCGGAGTCCCCTTCTCGGTGAGCACGCCGAACGGCTTCGAGGCGTCGCGGAAGTTGCCCGAGCCGGCGAAGACATAGGCGAAGGCGTGCCGGTTGTTCTCGACCTTGAAGGTCTTGCGGCGGCCGGCGGGCACCGTGATGTCGAGGTAGCGCGGGTCGGCCGCGACGCCCTCGACCGGGCCCTTCTTGCCCCAGAAGTCGCCGGTGATGACGCGCACGATCGTGCCGTCGTCATCGACGATCACCGGGATCTCCTCGGCCTTGATGTCCTGGTAGCGTGGCGCGGTCATCTTGTGCGACGACGGCAGGTTCGCCCAGAGCTGGAAGCCGTGCATCTGGCCCTTGGCATCGCCCTGCGGCATCTCCTGGTGGAGGATGCCCGAGCCCGCGGTCATCCACTGGACGTCGCCGGCGCCGAGCGTGCCGCGGTTGCCGAGGCTGTCGCCATGCTCGACGGTGCCGTTGAGCACGTAGGTGATCGTCTCGATGCCGCGATGCGGATGCCAGGGGAAGCCGGCGAGGTAGTCCTCGGGGCGGTCGTTGCGGAAATCGTCGAACAAGAGGAACGGATCGGTGGTCTCCGTGTCGCCGAAGCCGAAGGCACGGTGAAGCTTGACGCCGGCGCCCTCGACGTGGGGCTGCGCGGTGATGATCCGGTTGACAGGCCGAAGCGACATGTCTTGGTCTCCCTGATGGATATCATCAGATCAACTGATGATTATGTGATTTCATCGTTCGGGGAAGTAGATGGTTCATTCGCCAGCCGATGCAAGGCCCGCATGGGAGCCATGCCGCTCCCGCGCAGGACAGGCTACACTCCGCCGGAATCATTGAAAGGAGACTGCCATGGCCGAGCCCCCCAGGAGACGTTCGGGACGCGACCCGCGCGAGACCGCCGAGGCGGCGTTCCGGGCGCTGAAGACCCCGCCGAAGGGACCGGACGAGAAGAAGACCGCGGTGCCCGGGGTGAAGGAGCAGGTGACGCTCCGCGTCGACCGCGCGGTGCTCGACTTCTTCCAGGAGGACGGGCCGGGCTGGCAGGAGCGGATGGTCGAGGCCTTGCGCCAGGCGGCCGGGGTCGGCGGCGACACCGGAGCGATCCCGATCGACAAGCTCAACGCCTCGAACGACGAATAGTCCGGCGGCGCTTCCTTAACTTCGCCCACATGCCTATTCTTTAGTGCCTCCGCTGAGATTCAACGCCGCCGCTGGACAAGCCGACCGTGCGCGATCCATTCGAGAACCAGAGCCGACGCCGGCGCACCATCAGGGCCATCGACATCGATGCCTGGGTGGACTCGACCCTCTACCGGACGTGGCGGTTCATCACCAGACAGGCCGAGGCGTTCTCGCTGTTCATGCGGCGCTTCCGGGTCACCGGCTTCAAGCGCGGCGTTTCGGAGGTGCTGGGCGACGCGCTGACGCTCGGCACCGGCGGCCTGGTGCTGATGATGATGCTCGCCCTGCCGGCCTGGGAGGCGACGCGGGGTGACTGGCGCGCCGTCGGCGACTACTCGGTCACCTTCCTCGACCGCTACGGCAACGAGATCGGCAAGCGCGGCGTCAAGCGCAACGAGAGCGTCTCGCTCGACGAGATGCCGGACTACCTGATCAAGGCCGTGCTCGCCACCGAGG
>JAEVZM010000453.1 GCA_023392225.1 Pseudomonadota bacterium | reverse complement strand
ACTCCCCCAGCCCGGCCATGGGCTTGCCGGGCGGCCGGCGGGTGATGAGCACGCGGTCGTCGGGATCGACGAGCGCCGCGGCGACGACGAGGACAAGGCGGGTCACTTTGGGTGGGATGCTCTACTGCCTGAGGATGCCGGTGGAGAGGGCGCCCGCCCGCGGCACGCCGAAATCCGGCGCGAGCGCGGCGATGCCGACCGGCGTCATGCCGATGACGAAGGGCTCGCCCGCAGCGTTCTGGAGGAGGAACATGTCGAGGCCGTTCTCATAGCGGATGATGTCGCCGAGCTGCGGCGTGTCGGTCTCGGGCAGGCCGTTCATCGACTTGCCGCGCGCGACGCGGCCGAGCACATAGCCGGTGAAGCCGGGCGAATTGAACCCGACGCCGGGCTTGTTGGCGCTCGAGAACCGGGTGTTGCTGGCCCTGAGGTCGAGCACCCGGTCGAGCAGGCGGGCAAGCTCGTCGGAGCTGTCGGCGAGGTGCGCTGTATCCGCGTCGCTGACCGGGCGGAGATGCTGGGACAGGGCGACGGAGAGGCCGATATGGTCCTGGAGCGCGGCGACCACCGCCTCGGTCTCGTGGAGGCGGACGTCAGTATAGGCGAGGTCGGCGCGCAGCCGCCCCATCCAGATGTCGTCGATCCAGGCCCTGCCCATGCCGCCGAGCACCTGCAGCCGCGCGGTGGCGACGGTGCCGGTGAGGCTGGCGATGCGATCGTCGGCCTCGGCAAGCTTCGCTTCGAGCCGGGCCACCTCGGTGCGGGCGGCATTGCGCTCGCCGGTGCGAATCAGAGCCAGGTTGCGGCTCTTGGTCAGGGCCTCCTTGACCGAGGTGAGCGCCGAGCGGGCGCGCAGCAGCTCGCTCTTGGCCTGGTTGACGACGTTGACTCCCTCGGCGAAGCGCGCCCGCCCGTCCTGCCACTGGGCGATCGCCGTGCTGGCACCGAGCCGGGCCGCCTCGGCGTCGGTGCGGGCGGCGTCGGCCGCAGCGTTCGCCTCGGCGATGCGGTCCTGCGCGAGGTCGAGGGTCAGCATGGTGTTCCACACGAACCCGCCGGCCGCCGCGAGGAGCAGCACCACGATCAGCGTGACCGCGAGCGACAGCCGGCGCTCGCGCGCGACGAAGGCCGAGATGTCGTGGGCCGGGACGACGATGTCCCTCATCGCGTGCCCGCCATCCGGGCCCGGAGGTCGTTGCCCACCAGCCCGGCATAGGCCCGGGCGAGGGTCGGCACCTGGTCGTCCGGGTCGCCGATCCGCGCCAGGCGGATCCAGCGGGCGCGCAGCGCCTCGAGGAAGGCCGCGCGCCGGGCCCGTTTCCAGCCGAGGCCGAGCGGCAGCAGGGCGAGCACCACCAGGAAGCCGCCGGCGCCGAGAAAGACCGGGGTGGCAAGCCCGCCGGCCGGGCCGAGCAGGGCGGCGACGATCAGTCCGGCACCGGTGGCGGCGCAGAAGGTCCCCACCGTGACCAGGAGCCGCGCCGACCGGCGGACGGCAGTGGCGACGCTGTCATAGCCCGGCGGACCGCTGGCGGCCTTCCGCGTCGCTTGAGGGGACTTCGCCACAGCGTGCTGCCCGTTCATTATCGCCAATTCCCGGGGAGGACGTCTCATCGCCAATTCTATCACCCCGTTCGATCCAGTTCCACTGTGGGCTCGGTCGCGGGGCGGACGGGGCGTGGCCGGAAAGCAGTGCCGGCTCCGCCTGGGGATGGCCGACTCCGGCTGTCGACGCCGCTTGCGGCGCTGAAGCCCTCTTCTTATATACGGCCAGAACCCGCGCGACCCCGGGGGCCTGCCTCAGGCCGCGCGAAATCACGACAGGGGACCGGCATACCCTTCGATGATGGACCGAAAGTCCCGGATCGAAGGTGCGGGGGCCAGAACGGACCCGCCCGGTTTGCCGAAAGGAGATGGGAAATAATGGCTAAAGTCATTGGCATCGACCTTGGCACGACCAATTCATGCGTCGCCGTCATGGATGGACGTGACGCCAAGGTTATCGAGAATTCCGAGGGCGGGCGGACGACCCCGTCCATCGTCGCCTTCACCAACGACGGCGAGCGACTCGTCGGCCAGCCGGCCAAGCGCCAGGCGGTGACGAATCCCGAGCGCACGATCTTCGCCGTGAAGCGCCTCATCGGCCGTCGCTTCGACGATCCGATGGTCACCAAGGACAAGGACCTCGTCCCCTACAAGATCGTCAAGGCGCCGAATGGCGACGCCTGGGTCGAGGTGGACGGCAAGACCTATTCGCCCTCGCAGATCTCCGCCTTCATCCTGCAGAAGATGAAGGACACCGCCGAGGCGTTCCTCGGCGAGAAGGTCGAGCAGGCGGTCATCACCGTACCGGCCTACTTCAACGACGCCCAGCGCCAGGCCACCAAGGACGCCGGCAAGATCGCCGGTCTCGAGGTGCTGCGCATCATCAACGAGCCGACCGCGGCGGCGCTCGCCTACGGCCTCGACAAGAAGGAAGGCAAGACCATCGCGGTCTACGACCTCGGCGGCGGCACCTTCGACATCTCGATCCTCGAGATCGGAGACGGTGTGTTCGAGGTGAAGTCGACCAACGGCGACACCTTCCTCGGCGGCGAGGACTTCGACATGCGTCTGGTCAACTACCTCGCCGACGAGTTCAAGAAGGAGCAGGGCATCGACCTGCGCGGCGACAAGCTCGCCCTCCAGCGGCTCAAGGAGGCCGCCGAGAAGGCCAAGATCGAGCTCAGCTCGGCGACGCAGACCGAGGTCAATCTGCCGTTCATCACCGCCGATGCGTCCGGCCCGAAGCACCTGACGATGAAGCTCACCCGCGCCAAGTTCGAGGCGCTGGTCGATGACCTCATCCAGCGCACCATGGCGCCCTGCAAGGCGGCGCTGAAGGACGCGGG
>JAEVZM010000424.1 GCA_023392225.1 Pseudomonadota bacterium | reverse complement strand
GAGAAGAGGACCGCATCCTTGACCGAACGTGCCGCCTGCCACGACCGCCGCCTTGAGAGGCCCCGCCGGGGCGCGTTTTTCGCCTGGCTCGTAGCCGGAGCGGTCGGTATTGCGGCCCTCACCGGTGTCTTCACGGCGCCGGCCGCAGCCGCCACCAAGACGGAGAAGACCTTCGATTCCTGGACCGTGGTCTGCATCGAGAACGACGACCAGGTGAAGCGCTGCTCGATGATCCAGTCGCGGATCCGGGCGCAGGACAAGCGGCTCGTGCTGATGTGGTCGATCTCGGCCGACGACGACAACCGCCTGACCCAGTCGCTGACCGTGCCGGTCGGCATCTCGATCAAGGAGGGCATCCGGCTCTTCATCGGCGATGGCGATCCCGAGACGCTCGGCTACGACGTCTGCGGGCCGCGGGTGTGCATCGCCCGGGCCGACTTCGATGCACGCCTTGCCGATGCGACCAAGGCAGCGACCAAGGCCTCGGCGAGCTACGTGCTCGGCAACCGGCAGCTCATGCAGGTCAATCTCGACCTCAACGGATTCAGCGCGGCCTATGACTATCTCGTCGCCCAGCTGTCCTAGCGGCAACGCCCGGCGCCGGCAGCGGGCAGGACGCCATGCCCCGCAGCGCTGAGCATCCGGTCGAGGACCACGACCCCGACGAAGACTTCGTCCTGAGCGACGAGCTGCCCCGGCACGGCGCGGCCGACGTACGCCGTGGGGAACGCCCGGTGCTGACGCGCATCCTGCGCGTCATCGTCTTCCTCCTGCTCCTGGTCGTCATCCTCGGCGGCGCGCTGTTCACCGCAATCCACTATCGCCTGCTCGACCCCACCGCGCTCGGTATCGACAGGTTCCTCGACGGCACGATCTGGAATGGCGGTGGCCCCGCAGCCCAACCGGGGGCGGGCGCCGACGTGATCTTCAACGGCGACGCCGCGACGCTCTCCGCCCCGCCGGGCAATACGGTGCAGGCAGATCCCTCGGGCCTGGCGGCGTGGCTGCGCACCAGCGTGAAGTCGGCCAGCGCGGAAGGCGCCACCGACGGCGTCTCGGCGGTGATCCCGGCCGCGCTGCTGCCGAAGTTCGAGGGTCGACGGGTCCGCATCACCATCTCGGCGAAATCGGCCGCCGAGGGCACGCCGATCCCCTTTGCCGCCGCCTATTCCGCCGGGGCGAAGGGCAACAGCAACTGGGTGGTGTTCGTGCCCGAGAAGATGTTCACCGACCACACCTTCTCCTTCGTCGTGCCGATCGGCGCGATCGGTGCCACCGACGAGGAGCAGCGCATCGCGATCTGGGCGGACATCGAGGGCCGGGGCAGCCCCCTCGCCGTCCGCTCGATCACCATCCAGCCGGACTGAGCAGCCGCGCTGCGGCAAACGCCAGCGCAGCGAGGACGACCGCCCCGACCGCCGAGCCGATGGCGAAGTTGCGGTAATAGGTCTGGCCGGCCGGCGGGGTGGGGTCGAGCACCGCCGTGCCGGGGTCGAGCGGGTCGTACCAGACCGTCACCTCCTCGCCGACCCGGAAGCGGGCGGCCGCCGCCGACGCCGCCGCCTCGTCGCGGAACCAGGAGTGGAACTCGAGCGCGAAGCGGTCGCCGCTATGCGGCACGCCGTCGACCACGTAGTCGTAGCGGACGGCGAGCGTCCAGTAGGAGGCCGACGCGGCCCGGCCGGAGAGCCGCACGAATTTCGGCGCGATCGCATGAAGGACGCCCGGCGCCGTCCGAAGCCGCGCCGCCTGACGGGTCCGCCGCCGCGCGAACCACAGGATGACGAGGAACATCCCCGTCCACAGCACCGCCCCGCAGGCCAACACCGCGATGCCGACGACGATGGTCTCGTTCGTGCTCACGCGGCCGCGCGGCTCCGCGAATTCAGGGCGAGGCTGGAGCGGGTGAAGGGAATCGAACCCTCGTCATCAGCTTGGAAGGCTGTTGCTCTACCATTGAGCTACACCCGCGATCCGAAGCGAAGGATAGCAGGACCGGACACCCTCCGCATCATGGCAACGCGTGCCAGGAGACGGGGCCGGTTGGTGGGGGAGGTAGGACTCGAACCTACGAAGGCTAAGCCAGCGGATTTACAGTCCGCCCCCTTTGCCGCTCGGGACACTCCCCCGAAGGTGCCGGCCGAAAATGAAGGAAGGCACCGGGCGCCTGCCGTGGCGGGCGCCGGCGCGTCTTATGACGAGCGGCGCCGGTGGTGTCAACGCGCTCGCGCGGCTTTTCGCCCTCAAACCGCGCAGCGACGGAATTGTCGCGGGGCGCGCGCCCGCCTATAAGCCGGCCATGAGCCAGCGCCGACCGCACCATCAGGACCGCCGGCGGCCGGGCGGGGGCAGACGTGTGCCCTCCGACCGCCGCGGTGAATCGCACTTCATCTACGGTTTCCACCCCGTGCTGGCGGCCCTCGCCAACCCGGAGCGGACCGTCCGCCGCATCCTCGGCACCCCGAACGCCATCGCCCGCCTCGACGAGGCCGGCGCCAGCCTGCCGGTGGCGCCGGAGGAGGCGAGCCCGCGCGATCTCGACCGGCTGCTCGGCGGCGAGGCGGTGCACCAGGGCATCGCCCTCGAAGTGCTGCCGCTCGAGCCACTGCCGCTCGAATCGCTCGCCGAGGCGCGGCTGGTGGTCGTCCTCGACCAGGTGACCGACCCGCACAACACCGGCGCGATCCTCCGCTCGGCCCTCGCCTTCGGGGCCGACGCGATGCTGACCACCAGCCGCCATGCCGCGGCCGAGACCGGCGTGCTGGCCAAGGCCGCCTCGGGCGCACTCGACCGGCTGCCGCTGGTGACGGTGCCGAACCTCGCCCGCGCCCTCGACCAGCTGGCCGACCTCGGGTTCGTGCGCATCGGCCTCGACAGCGAGGGCGACGTGGCCCTCGAAGGCGCGCTCTATGGCGACCGTGTCGCGCTGGTGCTCGGTGCCGAGGGCAAGGGCCTCCGCCGCCTGACCCGCGAGAACTGCGACCGCGTCGCGCGGCTCGACATGGCCGGCCCGCTCGCGAGCCTCAACGTCTCAAACGCGGCGGCCGTCGCCCTCTACGTCACCCGCCGCCACCTTGACGCGGCCGCGGAGCCCGGCACCCCGGCCTGACGAGCGCCGGGCCACAGCGATTCACCCCGGCTGGCGCCCCGGCTCACCCGGCCGGAGCCTTTTCGCTCCGGCTGGCGCCCTGGCCTCTTCCCGGCTAACGGCCAGCCCATCGCGCTTGCGAGCGGCCCGGGCCGCTGCTACGCCAAGGGCACGGGCCGGTATAGCTCAGCTGGTAGAGCACCTGATTTGTAATCAGGGGGTCGGGGGTTCGAGTCCCTCTGCCGGCACCAACAAAATCAATCGCTTAGGCTCAGCCGAGAGAATTGATGACCAGCCCGGTCATCAATCGGTCATCACGAAATCGTGTTTCGTCCCTTTTCGGTCGCCCACCGGGCACCGTTTGCGCCGCTACGCGCGCCCCGTGACGACGCCTAAAGTGGCGCAAACCCACACGCCGGGTACCGAGGCACGATGCAGAGAACAAGTTCTCTTGTCCCTTTAGTTTCTTGGTGTTCATTGGCAATTCACCGAAAGAGACAAAAGCAACACGCGGCATATGAGCGTAATCAATCGCCACGATTTATGTATTGACGGCGGAAAAAGCCAACTTCATTATTGCCGCATGCCTCCATTCCGGAGGCGACCGAGGAACGGAGATTAACATGTCGTCGCAGACGCAGGAGTACAGCTTCGGCCGCCGCTTTTACGTCTTGTTCGAGATCGACCAGTTGCCAGGAATCGATTGGGGCAGCGAACCCGAGCACGATGCACCCGCGAGGCATGGGTATCTGGCCCATGTGGTCGGGACAGAAGATGTGGGCGCGGTCGACTTCAGCGCCGAGGAACTCACCCGCGGCCAACGCCTCGCGCCGTCGCTCCATGTCGGGTGTGGCATCGGGGAGAAAATCCGGATGCCGATCGAGATTCGCGAACCCATCAGCCCGGACGGGCGCGAGTTTGATGTTGTAGTGGTTGGCGTGCCAGTCCCGTTTGCGCACGCGCTGACAACGGAAGAGCTCGCGGCGGCAGAGCCGATCGCCGCCTAGCAGCTGGAGAAGTCGGGCGCGGGCAAAGGGCGGGCTTCGGGTCGCCCTTTTCGTTGTGCAGGAGGGAATCGGAG
Organism: Pseudomonadota bacterium; assembly: GCA_023392225.1. Classification (GTDB taxonomy): domain Bacteria; phylum Pseudomonadota; class Alphaproteobacteria; order Rhizobiales; family Kaistiaceae; genus Bauldia. The sequence continues at coordinate 2,918 of JAEVZM010000424.1, read as the reverse complement.
AGCGGCACGCGCGCATTGCAACCTAAGCGCATCTGCCAGTAGATTGCGCCAACCGTGAAGGGGTGGCGCTGATGGTATCCGCTCGCATGCTGCTATCGCTCCTAACGATGGGTTTCTGCCTGTGTTTGGGCGCTTTGTCTGTCGTGGCCGGAGTGGTGCTGTTTTTCAGCGAACCGGCGCGCCTCGCTCTTGACTACCTCTCAGGTGCGACCGGGCCCTCCGGTCGGTGGATGTGGCCACTCGCCGTTGGCATTGGCGGATGCGGACTGGCGAGGCTTATCTTCGAGACTCAGCAGTGGTTCGCACGTCGTGCCGCCGACAGGGCGCTCCAGGGCATGAAGACGACTCTCGAGACGGTTCGGCGAGAGCTAGGTGACGAGCGAGCGGCGGCTTGGTTGGCGCAACATCCGATGCACCTGTTCGGGGCAGAGCTGCAGGAACAGGAATCCATAGCTTACCGCGATCCTGTGGCGAGGTTCACAGTCGAGGACGCCCGCGCCTGGGCGCTGCACCGACGCCAGCCCTATGCCCCGGATTCGAGCCACCACCACGAGAGGCCTCGTGATAGCTGAGATTCTGCTCGCCTGTATCCTCTTCGTCCTGTTACTGCCGTTCCTGCCGTTGATCCTAGCGGGCGTCGGCGCCGTGGTGCGCTTCGTCTTTCTCGCCGCGCTGGCAGCCGTGGCCGGTTTGCTCCTCCTGACGCATCTGCCGACGGTCGGCCTGGCGATCCTATCGATCGGCGCCACGGTGGCGCTCGGCTATGGGATCGCTGTCGGCCTGCAGGCGATCGGCCGCGCCGTGTCGTGGAAACGAAGCGCGCCGCACCTGGCGTCCGCTGCTCGACCCGCGCACCGCTCGCCGGGCGCCGCTACCCCTCCACCCCCCGCACCCCCGGGGCGGGGGTCGGCGCGTTCTGCTCAAATAGCCGTAAGGCGCCTCCACCAAATTTGCATAAACTGGAAGGTCAAAATGCGACATTCGGCGGGGAAGCCAACTGCCTTGGGGCAGGTCCACCAGACGAAGAGGCCTGATCATGAAGTGGGGGCAACGTAAGCCACGGAATGACGAAGAACCGCTAACCGTTCGCTTCTCCCCTGGCGGTGGATTCCACCGCCGCGGCGCGTTCACGGAGAGCGGTTCAAGAGCGGAGTACGAGTTTCCAGAGTTCGTCACGATCGAAGCCTTGGCCGACAACCTTCACCATCAGCGGCAGTGGGGCCTCGGCTGGGGCCACCCGCGGACGAATGAGGCCGGTGAGTTCCTCCCAACCGATGGGCAGGTACTCATCGGCCGGGCGGTTCTCCAGCCGTCGACCCACGGCCAATACTCGCTCTCATTCCTCGGATCCTCTCGGCGCCACACCGTTCTCGACTTGGCGATCCATCGCGGGCCGGGCCGATACGCCGTGTTGGTCGGCCTTCCAGCAACCGATCCCGACGACATCGACCTGAGTTGGGACGAGCATTTCGCCGTCGACGTTCGACTCGAAGCCGCAGCCTTCGACCAGTTGGCCGAGGCTTTTCGGGCGGATCCTCATCAGGCGATCAAGGTGGCGATGCGCCTCGATGACATGCCCGGACTGTATGCTACATGGTCCCCGAGCGTCTCGAACGGGAGAACACTTAAGGTGCTCGATCGGGATTCCGATGTCAGCAATCTCGACGACGTGCCGCAGGGCTTCGACGCACGAACAATGCAACATGGGTTGCCATTCTGCGTCACCTTGGTGCGAAAGACGCCTGAGGACTCGAGCGACGATTGACCCGGAACAAATTCCTATTCAAGCTTCGCCGCATGATCACGACTCTCGGCGAAGCGTTCGATGCGGGCTGGCGGCTCAAGGCCTATTGCCGGGCCGGGAAGCGCGACTACGGAAAGTCCGCTCGGGAGTGCCATGCGACCGCCGAGCTCGACATGGAATCGCTCCTCTGGACCCGTGGGCGACCCTTCCCGATCTCCAAGCTCGACAGTCGTTTGAAATGCCCGCGTTGCGGCTCGCGCCAGGTTGTGATTGCCTTCGAGCCGCCGGCCGCGGACCTCCGCGCGCGGGCGTGAGGGTGGGGGGATGATCACGACGCCGATTGCTCGAGCTGCAATCCTGCTCGTCCTATCGACCGCGCCGGCGCTCGCCCTGACGGAGGCAGAGCTCGTGCAGCGGTACTGCAGGGGGATGATCACCGAGTTCACCAACCCCGATGGCACCCGCACCGACTGCATCAGCGCGACGCATGCGATCGAAGTCGACTTCTCGTCGAAGTGGCCGGAGGCGATCGGCCAGGCGCTGCACTATTCGCTTTGGACGAAGGAGTTTTCAGCCTACCCCAACGACTTCGCCCGGTGGCACTACCAGGTGAAGACACCCCGACGCGCCGGCATCATCTTCGCGTGCCGGGCCGACCGGCGCACCGAGACGTGCGCGGACCACATCGTCCGGCCGCAACGCATCGCCGAGGCCTTCGGGATCCCGCTCACGATATGGGACTGCGACCCGACCACGGACGGGACGCTCGCCGATTGCCTGCGGATCGACGTCGATCCGAGGCCGAGTCAGTAGCGATGTTCGCTGCGCTACAGTCGTGGGCCTATTTTCGGGACCGTTGGCGCTAGGCGACGACTACAAAGTCGCTGGCACTCAGATCGTCTGGGTGGTTGTCGAGGATGGCGAACTTGACGGCCTTCTTACCCCCCTTCCCGTCCACGTCGTATGACAGATCACCAGTCTTCTTGTTGAAGATAATGCGGTCGTCGCTCTTCAACTTTCCCGAGGTGAAGGCCTTCGCCTTGAGTTCCCCGACCTTCAGCTTCTTGAATGTGGATCGGTCGAGTTCGATTGTGTCAACGCCGGTCTCAAAGTCCGTAATGTGGTCTACGTTCTTCTTCTTGTGGAGCTTGGTGTCGAAGACGAACAGGTCGGA
>JAEVZM010000415.1 GCA_023392225.1 Pseudomonadota bacterium | reverse complement strand
GCAGAGGGCAGCGCCGAGTACCCCGACCGCTCGACCACCCTCATCCTCCAGGTCCCGGCCCTCGACGGCGGTCCGCGCCTCGTGCTCCGCGGCCCCGGCATCGCGGAGACGGCCGAGATCGCCCCCGCCGGCCTGCCGGCCGACTTCGCCGCCCGCATGGCCGCCAACCGGGCGCTCTTCCCGCGCGGGGTCGACCTGTTCCTCGTCGCCGGCAGCCGGATCATCGGCCTGCCGCGCACCGTCCGGATCACGGAGGCGGGCTGATGTACGTCGCCGTCAAGGGTGGCGAGACCGCGATCCGCAACGCCCATCGCCTGCTCGCCGAGAAGCGCCGCGGCGACCCGGACGTCCCCGAGATCACCACCGAGCAGATCGCCGGGCAGCTGACCCTTGCCGTCGACCGGGTGATGGCCGAGGGCTCGCTCTACGACCGCGACCTCGCCGCGCTCGCCGTCAAGCAGGCGCGCGGCGACCTGATCGAGGCGATCTTCCTGGTCCGCGCCTACCGGGCGACGCTGCCGCGCTTCGGGGCGAGCCTGCCGGTCGACACCGGCGCGATGGTGATCGAGCGCCGCATCTCGGCGACCTTCAAGGACCTGCCGGGCGGCCAGCTGCTCGGCCCGACCTTCGACTACACCCACCGCCTGCTCGAGCCCGACGCGACCGGTGGCGACGACACGCCCGTTGCCGAAGCCGATCCCGCCGACGGCGATGCCGCGGTGCCGCGGGTCACAGACCTCCTCGGCCACGATGGCCTGATCGAGCCGGACGGCAACGGCGAGGACACGCCCGGCGACCTCACTCGCGAGCCGCTCTCCTTCCCCGCCGACCGCGACCTCCGCCTCCAGGCGCTCGCCCGCGGCGACGAGGGGTTCCTGCTGGCGCTCGGCTATTCGACCCAGCGCGGCTACGCCCGCTCGCATCCCTTCGCCGGCGAGATCCGCATGGGCGAGGTCGAGATCGAGCTCGACGTGCCCGAGCTCGGCTTCGCCGTCAGCCTCGGCCGCATCACCCTCACCGAGTGCCAGATGGTCAACCAGTTCAAGGGCAATGCCGAGGCCCCGCCGCAGTTCACCCGCGGCTATGGCCTGGTCTTCGGCCATGGCGAGCGGAAGGCGATGGCGATGGCGCTCTGCGACCGGGCGCTCCGCGCCCGCGAGCTTGGCGAGGAGCAGAAGGCGCCGGCCCAGGACGAGGAGTTCGTGATCTCCCACAGCGACAACGTCCAGGCGACCGGCTTCGTCGAGCACCTCAAGCTGCCGCACTATGTCGACTTCCGGGCCGAGCTCGGGCTGATCCGCCAGCTCCGCGCCGAGCACGAGGCCCGCGCCGCCACCGCGGCGGGCGACACCCGCGAGGCGGCGGAATGACCACGCCCACCTACAACTTCGCCTATCTCGACGAGCAGACCAAGCGGATGATCCGCCGTGCCATCCTGAAGGCTGTGGCGATCCCCGGCTACCAGGTGCCGTTCGCCAGCCGCGAGATGCCGATGCCCTATGGCTGGGGCACCGGCGGCGTCCAGGTGACAGCGGCCGTGATCGGCCCCGACGACGTGCTCAAGGTCATCAACCAGGGCGCCGACGACACCACCAACGCGGTCTCGATCCGCGCCTTCTTCGCCAAGGTCGCCCGCGTCGCCACTACGACGAGCACCGCCGAGGCGACGGTGATCCAGACCCGCCACCGGGTGCCCGAGACGCCGCTCCACGAGGGCCAGATCCTCGTCTACCAGGTGCCGATCCCCGAGCCGCTTCGCTTCCTCGAGCCGCGCGAGACCGAGACCCGGGCGCTGCATGCGCTGGAGGAATACGGCCTCGTCCACGTCAAGCTCTACGAGGACATCGCCCGCCACGGCCACATCGCCACGACCTATGCCTACCCGGTGAAGGTCGAGGACCGCTACGTCATGGACCCCTCGCCGATCCCGAAATTCGACAATCCGAAGATGGACCACAGCCCGGCGCTGCAGCTGTTCGGTGCCGGCCGCGAGAAGCGCATCTACGCGATCCCGCCCTTCACCTCGGTGGTCAGCCTCGACTTCGAGGACCATCCCTTCGAGGTCCAGAAGTTCGACGAGCCCTGTGCCCTCTGCGGCTCGACCGGGGTCTATCTCGACGAGGTGATCCTCGACGACCGCGGCGGGCGGATGTTCGTCTGCTCCGATACCGACCATTGCGAGCGCCAGCGCACCGGGGAAGCGGCATGAGCGACGATCCGATCCTCGTCGCCGAGGGCGTCACCAAGTCCTATGGCGGCCGCGTCGGCTGCCGCGACGTCAATCTCGAGCTCTGGCCGGGCGAAGTGCTTGCCGTGGTCGGCGAATCCGGCTCGGGCAAGACGACGCTGCTCAACTGCCTCTCGGCCCGGCTGCGGCCGAGCACCGGCACGATCCGCTATCGGATGCGCGACGGGAGCGAGCGGGACCTTTATGCGCTCACCGAGGCCGAGCGGCGCCTGCTGATGCGCACCGACTGGGGTTTCGTCCACCAGAACCCGGCCGATGGCCTTCGCATGACCGTCTCGGCCGGCGCCAATGTCGGCGAGCGGCTGATGGCGATCGGCGACCGCCACTACGGCCGCATCCGCGACACCGCGCTCGCCTGGCTCGAGCGGGTCGAGGTCGCCACCGACCGCATCGACGACGATCCGCGGAGCTTCTCCGGCGGCATGCGCCAGCGCCTTCAGATCGCCCGGAACCTCGTCACCCGGCCGCGGCGGGTGTTCATGGACGAGCCCACCGGCGGCCTCGACGTGTCGGTCCAGGCGCGGATCCTCGACCTCCTCCGCGGCCTCGTCGCCGAGCTTGGCATGGCGGTGGTGATCGTCACCCACGACCTCGCCGTGGCGCGCCTCCTCTCCGACCGCATGCTGGTGATGAAGGACGGCCGCGTCATCGAATCCGGGCTTACCGACCGGGTGCTCGACGACCCGCACGCGCCCTATACCCAGCTCCTCGTCTCCTCGATCCTGCAGGTCTGACGTTGATGACCGCTACCCCGCGCCTCGCCGTCCGTGACGTCGCCAAGACCTTCACCATGCACCTTCGCGACGGCATCAAGCTCCGGGTGCTAGACGGCGTCAGCTTCACCGTCGCCCCCGGCGAATGCGTCGTGCTCGGCGGCCCCTCGGGTGCCGGCAAGAGCTCTATCCTCAAGATCGTCTACGGCAACTACGCCGCCGACGCCGGCCCGCACGCGATCGATGCCGGCGACGGGGGGCGCGCCCCCCCCC
>JAEVZM010000400.1 GCA_023392225.1 Pseudomonadota bacterium | reverse complement strand
CGAGCCTGTACACCGGCAAGCACCTGATGAACCACCGCGTCGTCGGCAACGGCACGCCGCTCGACCGCCGGCATTCGACCCTGGCGCTCGAGGCGCGCGCCGCCGGCTACGAGCCGGTGGTCTTCGGCTATACCGACACCACGCTCGACCCGCGCGGCCGCGCCCCCAGCGACCCGGATCGCCGCTCCTACGAGGGCGTCCTTCCCGGGGTCACGCCGGGGCTGGTGCTGCGCGAGGACCCCAGGCAATGGATCGCCTGGCTGCGGTCCCTCGGCTATCCCGACGACCTCGACCGGACCAGCGTCTACCGCCCGCGACCGGGCTTCGTGATCCCGCCCGACCGCGGGGCGAGCTTCGCCCCGCCGGTCTATACGGCCGAGCAGAGCGACACCGCCTTCCTGACCGACCGGGCCCTCGACTGGCTGACCGCGTTCGACGATCAGCCCTGGTTCATGATGCTGTGCTACCTGCGGCCGCATCCGCCGCTGATCGCGCCCGAGCCCTACAACGCCCTCATCGACCCGGCCGACGTCCCCTTTCCGCGGCGCGCCAGCACCCCCGCCGAAGAGGCGCGGCAGCATCCGTTCAACGACTTCCTGATCAAGTCGAAGCGCTTCGACGAGCTGGTGCCGGGCGGCGCGGGCCTGATGGCCGACGTCAGCGAGCGCGACCTTCGGCAGCTGCGGGCGACGCATTACGGACTGATGGCCGAGGTCGACGCCCAGCTCGGCCGGGTCATCGACCGGCTCAAGGCGCGCGGCCAGTACGACGACACGCTGATCCTGTTCACCAGCGACCATGCCGATGAGCTCGGCGATCACTATCTCTGCAACAAGTCGAGCTACTTCGACGAGGCGGTGCACGTGCCGCTGATCATCCGCGACCCCGACGCGGCGCCGGGGACCCGCGGCGGCCGGGTCGGCCGGTTCACCGAGGCGGTCGACCTGATGCCGACCATCCTCGACTGGCTCGGGCTCGCGCCGCCCCAGGATATCGACGGCGAGTCGCTCCTCCCCTTCCTGCGCGGCGGCGACGTCACCGGATGGCGCGACGCGGTCCACTGGGAGCGCGACTTTCGCGACGTGGTCGGCTTCGTGCACGAGCGCTGGTTCGGCCTCTCGCCCGACCAGTGCGCCTTCGCGGTGATCCGCGACGAGAACTACAAGTACGTCCACTTCTCCGGACTGCCGGCGGCGTTCTACGACCTCCGCGAAGACCCGCACCAGCTGGTCAACCGGGCCGGCGATCCGGCGCTCCGCGCGCGTGAGCTCGACTATGCCCAGAAGATGCTCAGCTGGCGCCTGATCCATGCCGACCGCACGCTGACCAACATGTTCGCCACCCCCGGCGGCATGCACGAGTGGCGGGGCAGCCGCACCCGGCCGGTGGGAGACTGAGCCGTGGCCGGGCTGAGCCTCACCGGTATCGTCAAGCGCTATGGCGACGTCACCGCGGTCGACGACGTCAGCCTCTCGATCGAGGACGGCGAGTTCGTCACCCTGCTCGGCCCCTCGGGCTGCGGCAAGACGACGATCCTGCGCATGATCGCCGGGTTCATCGAGCCGGACGAAGGCACGCTCCGGATCGGCGGCAGACCGGCAAACCGCATGCCGGTGAACCGGCGCCGCACCGCCATGTGCTTCCAGTCCTATGCGCTGTTCCCGCACATGTCGGTGCGCGAGAACATCCGCTTCGGCCTCCGCATGCAGCGCGTGCCGGGCGCCGAGCAGGAGGCGCGCATCGCCACCGTGCTCGACATGGTTGGCCTCGCCGGGCTCGAGTCGCGCCGCCCCTCCGAGCTTTCGGGCGGGCAGCAGCAGCGGGTTGCGCTGGCCCGCGCCGTGGCGACCCACCCCGACGTGCTGCTCTTCGACGAGCCGCTGTCGAACCTCGATGCCAAGCTCCGCGAGCACGTCCGCGTCGAGATCCGCGACCTGCAGCAGCGACTCGGCACGACCTCGGTCTACGTCACCCATGACCAGGCCGAGGCGCTGATGATCTCGGACCGGATCGTGGTGATGAACGGCGGCCGGATCGAGCAGATCGGCGATCCCGAGACGATCTATCGCCGGCCGCGAAACACCTTCGTCGCCAACTTCATCGGCGTCGCCAACGTCGTCCCCGGACGCCGGACCGGCGCTAGCGGACCGGCGCTCGCCACCGCCGTCGGGGCGCTCGAGCTGGCCCGCGGCCGGACGGGGGCGGATGGCGAGAACCTTGTCTTCTGGCGGCCCGAGGAGATGGTGCCATGGCGCGAGGCGATGCCGAACCGGATCACCGGCACCGTCCGCCAGGCGGTGTTCATGGGCAACCTCGTCGACATCTTCTTCGAGGCCGACGGCGTGTCGCTCCGCGCCCAGGTCGCCGGGGACACCGCCATCCGCGCCGGCCAGCCGATCGCGTTCAGCGTTCCCCCTGAGAGCATCCACCTGCTCGAGCCGAACTGATGCCACGGCCGTCGCTGCCCACAGCGGTCCTGCTGCTCCTCCCCGGGGTCGGCTTCATCGCCGTCTTCCTCAGCGCCGCGCTCGGGATGAGCCTCCTGCAGAGCTTCGGCTTCTACAACATGACCGGCCCGTCCGGCTTCTCGCTCCGCTACTGGGCCCAGCTGTTCTCGTCGCAGGTCTGGGACAGCTTCGTCTATTCGGTGTGGATCGGCATCGCCAGCGCCTTCGGCGCCCTGGTGATCAGCTATCCGCTCGCCCTCTTCCTGCGGCGCCAGACGCCCTGGAAGCGGTTCATGGGCACGCTGCTGCGCATCCCGCTGTTCATGCCGGCGCTGGTCGCCGCGTTCATCCTCGTCAACATCATGGACTACAACGGCCTGATCAACGGCACGCTGGTCCGCCTCGGCCTGATCGAGAAGCCGATCCGGATGCTGCGCAACGAATGGGGATTGATCGTGATCCTCATCCAGGTCTGGAAGAACGTGCCCTTCCAGCTCCTGATCATCGCCTCGGTGCTGCAGACGATCCGCTCGGACATCGAGGAGGCCGCCTACAATCTCGGTGCCGGGCGGCTCGAGGTCTTCCGCCACATCCTGCTGCCGCTGTCGATGCCCGGCATCATGATCGCGGTGGTGCTGGTGTTCATCGCCGCCTTCGGCGATTTCGCCATCAACACCATCGCCGGGCCGACCTATCCGCCCTCGCTCGCGGTGCTGATGGTGACCAGCGCCAACCTCCTGCAGGAATGGAACTTCGCCGCCTGCATCGGCGTCCTGATCATGGCGGTCTCGGTGATATTCGTCCTCCTCTATAGCCGGCTCGCCCGGGTCATCCAGGAGGCCCAGGCGTGAGCGAGCAGGCGCTGCCGGCCCTTGCCACGACCGTGACCGCGAGTGCCGCCGCAGGCCGCCCGCGGCTGCGGCTCGCCGGGCTGCTGTCGATCCTGACGACGCTGCTGCTCCTGGTCTGGGTGCTGGTCCCGCTCGGCATGGGGCTGCTGTGGTCGTTCGTCGACCCGAGCCACTCCTGGTCCTATCCGGACATGTTCCCGAGCGCGCTCTCCTTCCACAACTGGGAGAGCGTGTTCCGGGTGACCAATGTCGGCGAGGCGATCCGGATCAGCTTCACGGTGGCGCCGCTCGCCACCCTCCTCGCCTTCGTGCTGTCGCTGCCGACCGCCTACCTGCTCGGCCGTTACAGCTTCCCCGGGCAGGAGGCGATCAAGGTCGTGATCCTGTTGCCGATCATGCTACCGGGCATGGTCGTCGCGCTCTTTCTCAGCCCGCTGTTCACGATGCTCGGCCTGTCCCAGACTTTCGCGGGCCTCGTGATCGGCCATGCCTTCCTCGGCATCCCGTTCATGCTGAGGATCCTCACCGTCAGCTTTGCCGCGATCCCGCAGGATGTCATCGACGCGGCGGAGAATCTCGGCGCCTCCAAGCCGCGGCTGTTCGTCGAGGTCCTGATCCCGCTGATCATGCCGGGGCTGTTTGCGGCGGCGATCTTCACCTTCATCGCCAGCCTCGAGGAGTTCAACCTCTCCTTCGTCATCGGCCTGCCCGACTACCAGACGATCCCGACCATCCTCTACGGCTTTCTCGGCCGCCACTTCGTGCGCACCGACGCCTCGGTGGTGTCGGCGGTGCTGATGCTCCCCAACATCGTCCTCCTGTTCGTGGCCGAGCGCTTCCTCAAGACGGAATACCTCGCCTCAGCCTTCGGAAAGATGTGATGCGCGCGACGCCGCTGCCGCCCGTGGCTTGCATCCTTTCCGCTTTCCGGTGCGGGCCACACCCGCACCGCGCGCCAGCCGGCAGCACCAGAACCCCAACAGGGAGACAGACATGCGCAAGTACTTCATGGCCATGGCCGCGGCGGTCGGCCTGCTCGCGGCCACCAACGCCTCCGCCGCCGATCTCGGCAGCATGAGCTGGGACGACATCGTCGCCCAGGCCAAGGCGGAGGGTGAGGTCACCTTCTTCTCGTGGTGGGGCGAGGAGTGGTGGCGGACCGCCGCGCAGCAGTTCGAGGAACAGACCGGCATCAAGGTGAAGGTCATCATCGGCGAGACCGACGCGACCGTGAACAAAATGCTGACCGAGAAGGATCTCGAAGAGGGGACCATCGACGTCCTCCACTTCGGCGGCGCCGCCGTCAAGACCGTGATGGACGCCAAGCTCCTCATCCCCGGCATCCAGAGCATCGTGCCGAACGAGGCTGCGCTCGACCCCAAGCTCAGCGCGCAGCAGGAAGGCGTCGACGTGTCCGGCTACGTGATCCCGGTCTACCGCAACCAGACCGGCCTCCTCTACGATCCCGACCGCCTCGCCACCCCGCCGCAGAGCTGGGACGAGCTGGTCGCCTTCATCGACGAGAACCCCGGCCAGTTCGCCTTCACCAACCCGACCAAGGGCGGCTCGGGCCAGGCCATGATGCAGGCCGCGATCTTCGGCGTGCTCGGCGACAAGACCCGCTATGCCGGCGACACCGAGCTCGACCCGGCCAAGGTCGCCGACTGGGGCAAGGTCTGGGACTGGTTCAATGCCATCGAGGACAAGGTGATCGTCACCAACTCCAACTTCGATTCCATCGAGCGCCTGAACCAGGGCGAGGTCTCCCTCGTCGTCGCCTGGGATGACGACACCGCGATCGCCCTCAGCAAGGGCACGCTGTCGCCGAAGACCAGGCTCTACATCCCCGAGATGGGACTGCCCGGCGGCGGCGACACGCTCGGCGTTCCGGCCAATGCCGCGCACCCGGCGGCGGCGCTGGTGTTCATCAACTACCTCACGGACGTCGAGGTCCAGAAGGCGATGAACGCCATGATCGGCAGCTACGTCGCGCGCACCGACGTCACCGGCGAGAGCGCCCTGATCCCCGAGAAGCAGCGCCAGGCTTATGGCCAGGCCTGGGTCCCGGCCCCCTACAAGCAGCTCTACACCGAGGAGTTCGTGACCAAGGTGCTGCAGCAGTAGCCCGCCACGGCGCCTGCCGCCGTCGCAGACAGCCGGACGACCGTCTCGTCCGGACGACCCGTCCCCCGGAACCGGAATTTGCTTCATGCCGAAGTGCTCGATCATCGCCCATCGCGGCCACAACATCGACGTACCGGAGCAGACGATGGTGGCTTTCGAGCGGGCGATTGCCCTCGGCGCCGAGATCATCGAAGCCGACGTCCAGTTCACCCGCGACGGCCTCGCCGTCCTCCTCCATGACGACACGCTCGACAGGACCACGTCGGGCACCGGGCCGGTCGCCGCCATGGACTGGTCGGAGATCGCCCGGCTCGACGCCGGGGCGTGGTTCGCCCCGGAATTCGCGGGCCTCCACGTACCGACACTCGATGAGCTGTTCGCCCTCGCCGAGCACCGCAATGTCGCCCTCTGCCTGGAGGCCAAGGAGCAGGCCGGCGTGGCGAGCGGCGCGATGGTGGCCCGCCTCGCCCGTGAGATCGCGCGGCGCGGGCGCCTCGGCCGCGACGTCGTCAATTCATCCAACCTTGCCGCACTAGCCGCCGCGGTCGAGGCGGTGCCGGGCCTCCGCATCGCGCCCGACATGCCCGAGGGCGGTCCGATGCGCGCCAGCGAGCTGGTCGCAGAGGCCCGCGCCATCGGCGCCAGGATCATCGAGCATCACTTCTCCGAGCTGACGCCGGAGCTGGTCGCCGCGGTCCAGGCCGAGGGCATCGAGGTCTGGGCCTGGGGGCCGGCGACGCTGGCCGAGACCAAGGCCGCCTACGACACCGGCGCCACTGGCATCATGGGCGACGACGTCACCGCGATCGTCGCGGTGATGGGCACGAAGCGGCACTGAGCCACCGCCTCCGGGGAGCACGGGCGCCACCGTGCGCCGGGAACCGGGCCCTCAGGACGTGGTCGCCGGCGAGCCGGTCGACGCGCGGCGCCGAACCGTCCCGGCCAGCCAGACGACGGCGACGAACAGGAACGGCACGAAGAACACGCCGAACACGGTCGCCGCGATCATGCCGCCCATGACGCCGATGCCGATGGCGTTCTGCGCCGCCGAGCCGGCACCGGTCGCCACCGCGAGCGGCAGCACGCCGAGGATGAAAGCGAGCGAGGTCATCAGGATCGGCCGGAGCCGGAGCCGGGCCGCCTCGGTCACCGCATCGGCGGCGGTCACGCCGCGCGCCATCAGGTCCCGCGCAAACTCGACGATCAGGATGGCGTTCTTGGCGGTCAATCCGATGGTGGTGAGCAGGCCGACCTTGAAGTAGACGTCGTTCGACTGGTCGAACAGCCAGGCGGCGAGCAGCGCACCGAACACGCCCACCGGCACGGCGAGGATCACCGACAGCGGGATCGACCAGCTTTCGTAGAGCGCGGCGAGGCAGAGGAAGACGACCAGGATCGAGACCGCATAGAGGAGCGCCGCCTGCGAGCCGGCGAGCCGGTCGACGCGCGGCGCCGAACCGTCCCGGCCAGCCAGACGACGGCG
>JAEVZM010000396.1 GCA_023392225.1 Pseudomonadota bacterium | reverse complement strand
GTTGTAGAGGGTGAAGTGCTCCTCGGCGGGATCGTAGGAGCCGATCGCCGCCCGCGGCTCGCCCGCGAACGGGATCACCCGGTTGTTGACGATGTCGAGCCGGGTGATGTGCTTGGCCCGCGCCAGTGCCGCCTTGGTCTCGTCCTCGTTGCCGAGGCCCCAGCGGAAGATCAGGTTGCCGGGCGCTTCGGGATGGATCTGCGGCGAGGCCGGGTCCTGGGCCTTGGCCGGGTCGATGACCGCCGGCAGCTCCTCGTACTCGACCATCACCTTCTCGGCCGCGTCGCGGGCGATGTTGCGGGTCTCGCCGATCACCACCGCGACGATGTCGCCGACATAGCGGGCGATGTCGTGGGCGATGGCCGGATGGGCGCCCGCCTTCATCGGCGAGCCGTCCTTGGAATGGATCATCCAGCCGCAGATCAGGCCGCCGATGCGGTCGTCGGCGAGGTCGGCGCCGGTGAGCACCGCGACGACGCCGGGCGAGGCCGCGGCCTCGCCGATGTCGATCGACTTGATCCGGGCGTGGGCGTGGGGTGAGCGGACGAACTGCGCGTGGGTCGTGCCCGACAGCGCGATGTCGTCGGTGTACCGGCCCTTGCCGGTGATGAACCGCTTGTCTTCCTTGCGGAGAACGCGGGCGCCAATTCCGTCGTTGGCCATTGTCAGAATCCTCCCAGAACCATCAACTGTTCTGCAGTCGGCACGGGGCTCCTCCGGCCCCTTGTGCCTTACATCCGGCCGTTCCGGGCCGGACTACATCGCGTCGGCGCCCGCCTGGATCGACTTCACGATGTTGTGGTAGCCGGTGCAGCGGCAGATGTTGCCCTCGAGCTGGTGGCGCACCGTCGCCTCGTCGAGGTTCTTGCCGAGCCGGTTCACCATGTCGACCGCGGTCATGATCATGCCCGGCGTGCAGAAGCCGCACTGCAGGCCATGGTTCTCGTGGAAGGCCTGCTGCATCGGGTGAAGGGTGCCGTTGGTGGCGAGGCCCTCGATCGTGGTCACGGTGGCGCCGTCTGCCTGGACCGCCAGCATCGTGCAGGATTTCACCGCCTTGCCGTCGACATGCACCACGCAGGCGCCGCACTGCGAGGTGTCGCAGCCGACATGCGTACCGGTCAGTCCCAGCGTCTCGCGCAGAAGCTGGACGAGAAGCGTGCGGTCCTCGACATCCGCCGAAACCGTCTTCCCGTTCACCGTCATGGACACCGAAGTCATCTCTTCTCGTCCTCCCTTTCCAATTCGATTTCCGGCCGGCGTCTCGTGCCGGCGAGTCCAAAGTTCAACTGTCTCACCTGAAGATCAGGATCAGCACGATCACGACGATCAGCGCGAGCAGGCCCCACATGTAGGGACCGCCCAGGAAGCCGCGCGCCGCCGCCTCCTCGATCCGCTCCTCGACCGCCTCGGCGGTGACCTCGGGGTCGTTGATCACGTCGGCGACGACCGCAGTCTCGCGCTTGTCGTCGAGGGTCGGGGCGAGCGGCGGCGCCTCGGTGGCGACGACGGCCGGCTCGGGCCCCGCGACATTGGCGGCGAAGGCCTTGAAGAACTGGTCGGCCATCTGCTTGGCGGTGGCGTCGATCAGGCGGGCGCCGATCTGGGCCAGCTTGCCGCCGACCTGGGCGTTGACCTTGTAGGCGAGAATGGTGCCGTCGCCGTCGGGCGTGAGCTTGACGTCCGCTCCGCCCTTGGCGAAGCCGGCGACGCCGCCCTTGCCCTCGCCGGTGATGGTGTAGCCGTTCGGCGCGTCGATATTGGACAGCGTGACGTCGCCCTTGAAGGTCGCCTTGACCGGGCCGACCTTGGCCTGGACTGTCGCGGTCATCGTCGTGTCCGACGTCATCTCCAGCGACTGGCAGCCGGGGATCGAGGCCTTGAGGATCTCGGGGTCGTTGAGCGCAGCCCAGACCTTGTCCTGACTGGCCGGGATCCGGTTCTCTCCTGACATTTCCATGGGGCAGTGTCCGAGGTAGTCGACGGGCGGCAGCTGGTCGAACGTGGGTTGCGGGCGATGGACGCGACTTGCCAGACCGTCCTTTGAAAGATTCCAGAGCTTATTTCTCGCATGTCCGTGTCGTCATCGGCAAGGGTTGGATTTGCCGTGGGCGGGCCGCTACATAGGAGGTCACGAACGCCGAGGGTGGCGGCGGACCATATGACGAGGGGTGCGGTCGAAACGGCCGGGATGCCGCGCGAGGCGGCCGGGCGCGGGACGCTCCGCGCCGCGGCGCCGGTGATGCTCGAGACCACGGGCTGGAGCGACTATGCGCTCCTCGATTCGGGCCACGGCCGCAAGCTCGAGCGCTACGGCAAGTACCGGATCGTGCGCCCCGAGGAGCAGGCGATCTGGACCCCCCGCCTCCCCGCGGCAGAGTGGGATTCGGCCGACGCGACCTTCGTCGGCATCGGCGACGAGGCGGCCGACGGCCGCTGGCGCTACCGCAAGCCGGTCCCCGAGACCTGGCCCCTCGCCTATGACGGCATCCGCTTCCTCGGCCGCTTCACCGCCTTCCGCCATGTCGGCGTCTTTCCCGAGCAGGTCGCGCACTGGGACTGGATGCGCGACCGGATCGCCAAGGCGCGCCGGCCGGCCAAGGTGCTCAACCTCTTCGGCTATACCGGCCTCGCCTCTCTGGTCGCGGCCAAGGCCGGCGCCGAGGTGGTGCATATCGACGCGTCCAAGAAGGCGATCGGCTGGGCCCGCGAGAACCAGGCGGCGAGCGGCCTCGATGCCCTGCCGGTCCGCTGGATCTGCGAGGACGCGGTGCGCTTCGTCGAGCGCGAGCAACGGCGCGGCAACCGCTATGACGGGATCGTCCTCGACCCGCCGAAATTCGGCCGCGGGCCGAAGGGCGAGGTGTGGGACCTGTTCGCCGGGCTGCCGCCGCTCCTGCGCGCCTGCGTGTCCCTGCTCGCCGACGATCCGCTGTTCCTCGTCCTCACCGCCTATTCGATCCGCTCCTCGTTCCTCTCGATCCACGAGCTCTCCGCCGAGTCCCTTGCGGCGCGCGGCGGCCTTCTCGAATCGGGCGAGCTGGTGATCCGCGAGCCGGGCGCCGCCGGCCGCGGCCTCTCGACCTCGATGTTCTCGCGATGGTCGCCGTGAGCGAGCCGCGCGGCGCCGTCGCCCCGGGCCGGGTCGTCCACATCACCAGCCTCGCCAACCCGGTGGTCAAGGAGATCCGGGGCCTCGCGCTCGCCAAGAACCGGCGGGCGAGCCGCATGTTCGTCGCCGAGGGCCTGAAGCTGGTGGCCGACGCGATCGAGGCCGGCTGGCGGATCCGCTACCTGGTCCACGCCGCCCGGGTCGGCAACGAGGCGCTGGTCGAGCGGCTCAGCGCCACCGCCCGCACCCGCGGCGCCGACATCGTCTCGGTCAGCGAGGCGGTGCTCGAGAAGATCGCCCGCCGCGAGAACCCGCAGGCGGTGATCGGCGTCTTTGAGCAGCAGCTGGTGAAGGCCGCCGACATCCGCCCCGCCGTCGGCGACGTCTATGTCGCCCTCGAGGCGGTCCGCGATCCCGGCAATCTCGGCACCATCATCCGCACCGTCGATGCGGTCGGCGCGGCCGGCGTCATCCTCGTCGGCGACACCGTCGACCCGTTCTCCGTGGAAGCGGTGCGGGCGACCATGGGCTCGATCTTCCATGTGCCGCTCTGCCGCGCCACCCATGCCGAGTTCGAGGCGCTCCGCGCCCGCTGGCCCGGCACCCTCGCCGGCACCCACCTCGCCGCCACCGCCGACTACCGGACGGCGACGTACAAGGGACCGGTGATGGTGGTGATGGGCGGCGAGCAGGCCGGCCTCACCCCGGCCATGGCCGAGGCCTGCACGACGCTGGTCCGGATTCCGATGGCCGGCCGTGCCGATTCCCTCAACCTCGCCATCGCGACCGGCGTGATGCTGTTCGAGGTGCTCCGCGACCGGCTCCGGCTCGATGGCTGAGCACCACCGCCCGCCCGGCCCGCTCTCGTGGCTCGGCCTTGCGGTGATCGCCGCGACGGTGGCGATCGACCAGGCGTCGAAGCAGTGGGCGGAGGCGACGCTGCCGGCCGGCCAGCCGATCGACCTCCTGCCGATCCTCACCCTCTACCGGGTGCACAATCCCGGCATCGCCTTCAGCTTCCTCGCCGGTCTCGGCGGCCTGCCGCTGATCGTCATCACCCTCGCCGTGATGGCGATCGTGCTGGTCTTCTGGCGCACCGCCCATGAGGGCGGCCGCTGGGCGGCGGTCGGCTATGCGCTCATCATCGGCGGCGCGCTCGGCAACCTCATCGACCGCGTGGTCCATGGCCACGTCGTCGACTTCCTTCTCCTCCACATCGGCGACCGGACGCTGTTCGTGTTCAACCAAGCCGACGCCGCGCACCCGCTCGGCCCGGCGCA
>JAEVZM010000342.1 GCA_023392225.1 Pseudomonadota bacterium | reverse complement strand
GGTCTTCAGCCAGAAGATCGTTGCCGTCACCGCCTGTGGACCGTCGCCCATCGCCTTCTTGTGGAGGTTCTCCGCCATCCGGCTGTTCGCCTTGATGTGCCCGGTGTCGAGTTCGGAGCGGTAGGGGCGACGGAGGGTCTTGGGATCGATCTCCATGACCCGGGCAATGTCCGCCTCCGGGATGCCGTAGGCTGCCATCGCCTCGACCTGCTGACGACCTGCGGCCTCGGGGGTGTGTGCGCGGCGGCCCATCAGTGGTCCTCCCGCCCGGGACCGCGGGACGAGCCGCCGCCATTGGCGACCAGTTGAAGCCTCGACGAGGAGTCAGGGCCCGCCGCCCCTTCGATCTCCGCAGGCGGGCGATCGTGGATTCGCCGGCCCCGGGCGGCAACCTCGTTGAGGAAGCTGGTGAGCGGATCGTTTGTGACGGTGATCTCGTTTATGGTCGCCTCCTTCCAGCGGGCTCGTGTCTTCAGCCAGAAGATCGTCGCCGTCACCGCCTGTGGACCATCGCCCATCGCCTGCTTGTAGAGGTTCTCCGCCATCCGGCTGTGCGCCTTGATGTGCCCGGTGTCGAGTGCGGAGCGGTAGTGGCGACGGAGGGTCTTGGGATAGATCTCCATGACCCGGGCAATGTCCGCCTCCGGGATGCCGTAGGCTGCCATCGCCTCGACCTGCTGACGACCTGCGGCCTCGGGGGTGTGTGCGCGCCGTCCCATGTCAGGAGCGCCTCCGGCCAGCGGGTGGGCGCAGCGTTTTTGCGAGATGGCCCTGGATCGAGTCGGCGAGCGAGGCATCCCGGATCTGGGATCGCGCGATCAGCACCGCAATGGCGCTCAGACGGCGGGCATCGGCATGCGCACCCCCGGAATCCGTCGCATCGGCAACTTCGTGGACGGTGGTCTCCTTCCAGCGGGCACGGGTCTTGAGCCAGAAGATCGCCGCCGTGACCGCCTCGCGGCTTTCCCCTGTTGCCCGGCGATAGAGATTCTCGGCAACCTTGGTGTTCGCCTTGATGTGGCCGGTGTCGAGATCCCGGCGGTAGTGGCGGCGCAGCGTCTTGGGATCGATCGCGATCACCGTCGCGATGTCGGCCTCGGGGATCCCGTAGGCAGCCATCGCCTCGACCTGGCGGCTGGTGACGGGATCGGGCTTGTGAGCGGGACGTCCCATGATCAGGCTCCCCTCCGATTGGAGATCGTCTGGACCGGTCCCGGCAGGGCGAGGTCGCCGTCGATCACGTTGAGGCCGCGGTTGCCCGGTGGGCCATCCGCCTGCACGTCGGGTTGCGGCTCGGACCGCGGCTTCTCCGTCGGCCCCTTCCATGTGACCGTGATGCTGGGAGGCGGCCCTGCCATCTCCGTGACCTGGGTCTCCTTCCACTGCGCCCGGGTCTTCATCCAGAAGATGGCGGCGATGACGGACTCCCTGCCGTCGCCGGTCGCCTTCCGGAAGAGGTTCTCCGCGACCTTAGCGTTTGCCTTCACGTGGCCGTAGCGGAGTTCCTCGCGGTAGTGCTTGCGGAGCGTCTTGGGGTCGATGCCGACCACCCCGGCGATGTCTGCTTCAGGTACGCCGTAGCCGGCAAGGGCCTCGACGTTCCGCCGGCTCATCGGGGTCGGCTCGTGGGCGGGACGACCCATGATCAGACCTCCTCGCGAACGGAGAGAGGCGGGAGGTCGTCCTCGGGGAGGGACAGCGCGAGGTCGATCGAACGGCTCGCCTTGGCGGCATCTGCCGCAGGCAGGGTGATCCCGCGCTCCGCGGCGATGTCTGCGAAGACGGTCCCAGACCCTTCAAGGACGGCGGTCTCACCGGCAAACTCCTGCCAACGGCGGATCGCAACATCGACATAGGCCGGGTTCAGCTCGATCGCATGGCAGGCCCGGCCGGTCATCTCGGCAGCGATGAGCGTCGTGCCCGAACCGGAGAACGGCTCGTACACCGCCTGACCCGGGGCAGAGTTGTTCTCGATCGGGCGCTTCATGCACTCGACCGGCTTTTCGGTGCCGTGGCCGGTGGGATTGCGACGATGGGGGATCTGCCAGACCGTGGTCTGGTTCCTGCCTCCCGACCAATGCCCGGTCTTCCCCTTCCGGACACAGTAGATCATCGGTTCATGCTGCCAGTGATAGTCGCCGCGACCGATGACCAGCCGGGTCTTGTCCCAGATAATGACAGAGCGGACGGCGAAGCCGCAGGCTTCCAGGCTCTCCGCCACCGTGGTGGCATGGAGCGCTCCGTGCCAGACATAGGCGACGTCTCCGGGGAAGAGGGCCCATGCCTCGCGCCAGTCGGCCCGGTCGTCGTTGAGGACCTTGCCCTTGGCGATGGCCGAGCCGTCGGTGAGGCCGGCGCTCTCACGCCAGGCGGGATCGTAGTTCACGCCGTAGGGCGGGTCCGTGACCATCAGGTGGGGACGCACGCCATTCAACGCCTTCGCGACATCGTCGGCATTGGTGCTGTCGCCGCAGAGCAGCCGGTGCCGGCCGAGTAGCCAGACATCCCCGGTTCTCGACAAGGGCGTCTCCGGCACTTCCGGCACATCGTCGGGATCGGTCAGGCCGGTCTTGCCGGTGTTGAGCAGCCCCGCGATCTCCTCCTCGCCGAAGCCGGTCAGCGACAGGTCGAAGCCCAGGTCCCCAAGCTCCCCGAGCTCGAGCGCCAGCATCTCGGTATCCCAGCCGGCATTCAGCGCGAGCTTGTTGTCGGCGAGGATGTAGGCGCGCTTCTCGGCCTCGCTCAGCCCGTCCAGCTCTATCACCGGGACCGTCGCCATGCCGAGCTGCCGGGCGGCGAGCAGCCGGCCATGGCCGGCGATGACGCCGTTGTCGCCATCGACCAGGATCGGGTTGGTCCAGCCGAACGACCGGATCGAGGCGGCGATCTGCGCCACATGCGCCTCGTCGTGGGTCCGGGCGTTCTTCGCATATGGGATCAGGTCGCCGATCGGGCGGTAGCTGATGGCGAGCGGAGCCCGCTCTCTCGTTCCCGGATCAGGTCGGTCGCTCATGTCGCTTCCTCTGGCTCTGTCATTCGGCTGGCGCTAGTCGAGGGTTTGGCGGCGGATTTTCCGCCCGGAGCTGTCGGGAGGTCCTCGGATACCAGCCCAGGCGCCGAAACGGGTTCCTGCGCCCGAAACCGTCCTTTAATGCCGGCTGCAATCAGGCTGGCGCGCGCCTTGTCGGTCAGGGCGCGTCGCTTCCGCAGCGAGAGGGCGTCGCGGATGAGAACAGCTTCCCGTGGAGACGGCAGTTCCAACAGCTGGAAGCAGCCCTCCTCGTCCCCGTCCTGGGTGACGGTCATGAAGTCGAGGCGCCGCTTCATCGCGGTCCAATGCCGGGCGGACCGGCCGATGACGAAGACGAGCCATGTCTGGCCGTCGCCCCACGTCTGGATCGAGCCGCGCCTGCCGGCGATGACCCACAAACCGCATGCGTCGCGTCGGAGCTGCGAGGGAGCGGCATCGAGCGCGGCGAGCAGGTGCTCCTGCTGTCGGCGGTCGCCCCGCGCCCCGTGGCGGTTGGTGTAGGTGAGCCCGGTCATCCGACGCTCCCCGCCGCAGGCTGTTGGCACGAGCGCAGAGCCTGATTGAACTTGATCTCCCGCCGGATCGGAGCATCAGTGTCGCTGCCCGCCCGGCGCC
>JAEVZM010000316.1 GCA_023392225.1 Pseudomonadota bacterium | reverse complement strand
GCCTCGGCGACCGCGGGCAGCGCGCCGGCGAGCATCACCGCCCGGCGGACGGCGGCGACCGGCAGGTTGGCCGCCCTGGCGATGGCTTCGACCATCACCCCCTCGAGCGCGCCCTGGCGGAGCTCGCCGATCATCAGCTGGAACAGGAACGCCTGCTCGTCCGCCGTCGCCGCGCCGGACCGGTCGCCGAGTTGCCGGCGCCGCTCGGCGGCCGAGCCGCTGCCCTTCACCGCCATCAATGCGTCGAGCCGGGCATCGACATCGGACACCGTCAGCGACGGCGTCGCGGCAGGCGGCCCGGCGGCATCGCGGAGCGTGGCGTAGCCGACGCCGATCCGCCCCTGCCGCGCCACGCCCGAGAGCCATGCGACCACGGTTCCCACCTCCTCCGGCGCCCCGCGCGAGAGAAGGTCGGCGAGAAGGCCGGTCTTGGCGAGGCGTCCCCGCACGGCGCGTACCTTCGCCCAGGTCTCCACCAGATCGCTGAGCAGGAGGGGCATGGCAGGCGTCACCTCTCGCGGGCGTTGGGCCGATCCCCGACAACGGGCGGCCCGCCGGGCGCGTTCCGGCTCACCGCGGGCGCCGGAACCCCTTCCGCAGTTTCTCGACCTCCTGCCGGCAGAAGCAGCCGTCGAGATGGTCGTTGACGATGCCGACACCCTGCATGAAGGCGTACATCGTCGTCGGCCCGACGAAGCTCCAGCCGCGCTTCTTCAACTCCTTCGACAGCGCAGTGGATTCCGGCGTCTTGCCCAGGGCCGACAGGGTGGCCCAGTCGAAATGCTGCGGCCGGGCCTCGGGTGCCGGCTCGTAGCGCCACACGAAGGCGGCGAGCGAGCCTTCCCGCTCGACCAGCTCCACCGCCCGCCGGGCGTTGTTGATGGTCGATTCGATCTTGCCGCGGTGGCGCACGATTCCGGCATCGGCCAGGAGGCGCGCCACGTCCTTCTCGCCGAATTTCGCCACCTTTTGGAAGTCGAACCCGGCGAAGGCGCTCCGGAAGTTCTCGCGCTTGCGAAGGATCGTCAGCCACGACAGGCCGGACTGGAAACCCTCGAGACAAATCTTCTCGAACAGGCGGACATCGTCGGCGACGGGGCGCCCCCACTCGCCGTCGTGATAGACGGCGTAGTCGGGCGTTCCAGCCCCCCAGAAGCAGCGCGCCTTGCCGTCCTCGCCCGTGATGATCGATTCCCGTGGTGCCATGGTTTCCTTCCCGCATAGGATCGGGGCGCGCGGGCGAATCCGCCCCGCCGGCCCTCACCGCAACGTTATTCCGAAGCGGGTTGCCGGATTTTGTCAGGATTCGTATCCTACCTGCAGTAACTGCGTAGGTCGAACCATCCGCCTTGGCGCGGAATGCCGGTACGACGGGTCGGGGAGTGGGTCATGAACTGGCGGAAGCTTGCCACGGCTGTGGCATTTGCGGCAGCGATCGCGACGGGCCTACCTGCGCAGGCCGGGTTCTTCCGCGACCTCGTCGACAACATGGACCTCGGCTCCGGCCCGCTGGGCGGCAATGGCAGTGGCGGCGGGAGTGGCAGCTCGGGCGAACGCCAGCCGCTGTTCGGCAACGGCCTTAACCTCAACCTGACGCCCGGCGGCTCGTTCTATCCCGAGGACGTCAACCGCAACCGCGTCGCGCCGCGCCAGTACCGCCGGCAGATCGTCAGCTACAAGACCAGCGAGAAGCCCGGCACGATCGTCGTCAATCCGCGCCAGCACTTCCTCTACTACGTGCTCGGCGACGGCAAGGCGATCCGCTACGGCATCGGCGTCGGGCGCGAGGGCTTCGGCTGGAACGGCACGGTCAGCATCGGCCGGAAGGCCGAGTGGCCGACCTGGACCCCGCCGCCGGAGATGATCGCGCGCGAGAAGGCGCGCGGCCGGACCCTCCCGGCGCAGATGGCCGGCGGACCGCAGAACCCGCTCGGCGCCCGGGCCCTCTACCTCTACCGCGGCGGCAACGACACCATGTACCGCATCCACGGCACATCGGAGCCGTGGACCATCGGCCTCAACGTCTCCTCGGGCTGCATCCGCATGCTCAACAAGGACGTGGTCGACCTCTACAATCGCGCCAAGGTGGGGGCGAAGGTCGTCGTCCTCTGACGCTCAGCGTGCCCGGCTATAGCGGGCGAGGAAGGTCTCGACGGCGGCATCGACCACCCGCCCGATCTCGGCCTCGTCCGGCTGCCCGCGCACCCCGTAGAGCATCTCGTTGACGATGCCGGCATAGAACAGCACCTGCAGCTGGCGTGCCGCCATCATGCTGTCGTCGACGGCGAGGCGTCGGGCCGCTACCTGCGCCTCGATGAAGGTCCGCATGTGATCGAGGCCGCGCAGCGGGCCGTCCCGGTACCAGTCCTCTCCGACCTTGGGGAACTTCTCGGCGATCGCCACCACCGTCCGCACCGTCTGGATGTTGCGGGTGCGGCTCACATAGGCGAGGAGGTTCCGGCCATAGCTCCGCAGCGCGCCGGCGATGTCGTCGTGGCTCGGGTCGAGCCCGAACTCGCGCTTGGCGCGCTTCCGCTCGTCGGCGATGAGGGCTGAGAACAGCTCCGCCTTGTTCTCGAAATAGACGTAGAGCGTGCCCTTCGAGACGCCTGCGGCACGGGCGACCTCCCCCATGCTCGCACCATCGAAGCCGAGGCGGAGGAACACCTCCCGCGCCCCGTCGAGGATCTGGCGGACCTTTGCGGGATCCGGATCCACGGCCTCCTCAGTCTGCAGCCTGCCTGCCTGCGCCATGTCGGGAATGTGTTCCTGACCGAACCGTTCGGTCACTTGATCTGCCCGTTCCTCGGTGCTAGGTCAAGCCCCGACCGAACCGTTCGGTCATTTCGGGATCCTGCCATGAACGCCCCCACTCCGATCGCGCCGGCCCCCGCCCGGCTGTCCCATGCCGACATCCGCGTCATCCTCATCGGCGTCATGCTCGCCATGTTCCTCGGCGCGCTCGACCAGACCATCGTCGCCACCGCGCTGCCGACCATCGGCCGCGAGCTGGGGAACGTGCAGAGCCTGTCGTGGGTGGTGACGGCGTACCTCCTGACCTCGGTGGTGGTGACGCCGATCTACGGCAAGCTCAGCGACATCCACGGGCGCCGGGCGATGCTGCTCATCGCCATCGCCATCTTCCTCGTCGGCTCCGTCGCCTGCGCCCTCTCGCGCGACATCTACATGCTGATCGCCGCCCGCGCCTTCCAGGGCCTCGGCGGCGGCGCCCTGATCTCGCTCGGCCAGACCATCGTCGGCGACATCGTCGCGCCGGCCGAGCGCGGCCGCTACCAGGCCTATTTCGCCACCGTGTTCATGACCTCGTCGGTGGGCGGCCCGGTGCTCGGCGGCTTCTTTGCCGAATACCTCCACTGGTCGTTCATCTTCTGGGTCAACCTGCCGCTCGGCATCGGCGCCTGGCTGATGACCAGCACCGTGCTCAAGCGCCTGCCGCGCCACGAGCAGCCGCACCGGATCGACATCCTCGGCGCGCTCTTGATGCTGGTCTCGGCGGCGTCGCTCCTCATCGCGCTCACCCTCGGCGGCGAGACCTTCCCCTGGGCCTCGCCGGAAATCCTCGGGCTGATCGCCCTCTCGATCGTCGGCTGGGGCCTGTTCGGCTGGCGCCTCGCCTCCGCGGCCGAGCCGTTCATCCCGCTCAGCATCCTCCGCGAGCAGGTGGTGTTCTGGGGCGTCATCGCCCTGTTCTTCTCGGTCGGCGCGCTGGTCGGCCTGTCGGTGTTCGTCCCGCTCTACTTCGAAGCGGTGATCGGCCTCAGCGCCGCCGCCTCCGGCACGGCGCTGATCGCCCTGATGGGCGGGACCGTGACCGGCGCGACGCTCGCCGGCCGGGTGATGGCGCGGCGCGCGCGCTACAAGTGGGTCTCGGTGCTCGGCCTTGGCCTCGCGACCGTGGTCACGGTGTTGCTCGGCGCGTTCCCGGCGTCGCTGCCCTTCATCGGCGTCGAGATCGTGCTCGCGGTGATCGGCATCGGCCTCGGCACCGTGTTCCCGATCACGGTGACCTCGGTCCAGAACGCGGTGCCGCTCCGCCAGCTCGGCACCACCACCGGCGTCCTCAACTTCTCGCGCTCGCTCGGCGGCGCCATGCTGGTGCCGGCCTTCAGCGCCATCTTCCTCGCCGCGGCGGCCGGCACCGTGGAAGGCTCGGTGCAGTCCGTGATCCTCGCCGGCAGCGCATCGGGCGCCGATTTCGGCGGCGTGTTCGGCGCGGTGTTCTATGCCGCCGCCGTGGCGCTGTTCATCTCCTTCATCGCCCAGATCCGGATGCGGGAGCTGCCGCTCCGGAAGGCCCTCGACGTCGGCGAGGCCCACTCGGGGCACTGACGGGAGCGCATTCGCTCCCGCCATTACCGCCTCGCCTCAGACGATCAGCTTGTACGCCGGCAGCGTCAGGAACGGCTGCAGCGTGTCGGCGGTCGACAGGTCGCGGAAGATCTCGATCGCCTCCGGGAAGCGGCCGGCGTTGTACGCCTCGGTGCCGATCTCGCCGCGCACCCGCACCATCTCCTCGTCGAGCAGGCGGTCGAACAGCGCCCGGTCGACGGTCTGGCCGTCCTCCAGCGTCGCGCCGAAGTGGAGCTGCTGCCAGATCTGCGAGCGGCTGATCTCGGCGGTCGCGGCGTCCTCCATGAGGTTGTAGAGCGGCACCGCACCGCGGCCGCGCAGCCACGCCTCGATGTACTGGACGCCGACGCGGATGTTCTGGCGCATCCCCTCTTCGGTCCGCGTCCCCTCGTGGATGCGGAGGAGATCCTCCTGCCCGACCTCGACCTCGGCCCGCATCTTGTTGAGTTGGTTCGGCGTCGGCATGTACTTGTCGAACACTTCCATCGCCACTGGCACCAGGTCCGGGTGCGCCACCCAGGTGCCGTCGTGGCCGGCCTTGGCCTCGCGCTCCTTGTCGGCCCGGACCCGCTCGAACGCGGCGGCGTTGACCTCCGGGTTGCGGCGGTCGGGAATCTGCGCCGCCATGCCGCCCATGGCGAAGGCGCCGCGACGGTGGCAGGTCTTGATCAGGAGCTCCGAATAGGCGTGCAGGAACGCCTTGCCCATCACCACCTGGCCACGGTCGGGCAGGAGGTATTCCGGCTTGTTGCGGAGCGTCTTGATGAACGAGAAGATGTAGTCCCAGCGCCCGCAATTGAGCCCGGCCATGTGGTCGCGCAGCTCGTAGATGATCTCGTCCATCTCGAACGCCGCCGGCAGCGTCTCGATCAGCACCGTCGCCTTGATCGAGCCGTGCGGGATGCCGAGCGCCTCCTCGGCGAAGGTGAAGGCGTCGTTCCACAGCCGCGCCTCGAGATGGCTCTCCATCTTGGGCAGGTAGAAATACGGCCCGCTACCCGCCGCGAGCGCCAGCCGCGCGTTGAGGTAGACGTAGAGGCCGAAATCGAACAGCGAGCCGGACATCGGCTGGCCGTCGACGAACAGGTGCTCCTCCGACAGGTGCCAGCCGCGCGGCCGGATGATCAGCACCGCCGGGTCGTCGCTGAGCTTGTAGTCCCTGCCGTTCTGCGGGTCGGTGAAATCGATCTGGCCGAGCCAGCGGTCGTGGAGGTTGATCTGCCCCTCGACCATGTTGGCCCAGGTCGGCGAGCTGGCGTCCTCGAAGTCGGCCATGAACACCTTGGCCCCCGAGTTGAGGGCGTTGATGATCATCTTGCGGTCGACCGGCCCGGTGATCTCGACGCGACGGTCCTGGAGGTCCTGCGGGATCGGCGCCACCACCCAGTCGCCGTCGCGGACGTCCTTCGTCTCGGGCAGGAAGTCGGGCAGCGCGCCGGCGTCGAGCTCCTGCTGCCGCCCCTCGCGCCGGCGCAGCAGCCGGAGCCGGGTCGGGTTGAACTTCCGCTGCAGCTGGACGAGGAACGCCACCGTGTCGTCGTTGAGCACCTCCTCGTAGCGCGGCCCCCAGGCCCCGCGCAGCTCAACCCCTGCGACCGTGATATGCGTCTCGCCTTCGCTCATCTGCCTCATCCCCGTCCATTCGGCGGTCCTGCCGCCATCCGTGCCCTCTATGGCATACACACGGTCGGACGCAACCGCGCGCTTCGCGGCCCCGGGCCGGGACTCCGTCCCGACCCGGCACCCCACCATGCCCGCGGGCTACTCGTACTCGAGAATCTCTCCGACGCAGGAGAACACGCACTTGCCGCTGATCAGCCGTTGCCGGCGGAGCGTGCAGGTGTGCAGGATGGTGATGTGACCGCCGCCGACGAAGTCGATCCGCTCGGTCGAGCTCGTCGTCGTCGGA
>JAEVZM010000261.1 GCA_023392225.1 Pseudomonadota bacterium | reverse complement strand
ATCAGCTTCTCCTTGATCAGGCGCCAGATGATCCTGGTCATCTCGTCGCCGTCGATGTCGACGACCGGGTTGGCAACCTTGATCTTGGCCATGTCGTGCCTCTCGTTCTCTGTCCCTGGGATGGCTGTGTACGGCCGGAAACGGCCATGCGGAATAGGATCGCCGCCCTATAGCATCCGCGCCGGGGGGAGGGAAAGGTGAGGCCGGCCCCCCGGCGGGCGGCCGATCGTTGGCGAGCCTGCGGAGGACCGTCAGCCGATGGTCATCACCACGTCGCCGGACACCGCGTCGGTGACGCCGATGTCGTCGCCGAGGTCCTCGAGAAGGCCTCGCACCCGATCGAGATTGGCAATCATCTCCGGCCGGGCAGCGACGATCGCGGCCATCGAGTTCCACTCGCCGATGAAGCAATAGCTCCGTTCGCCGGTCTTGATGATCTCGCCCTTTCGACCGCCGGCCGGCCGTTCGGTGCCGCGCCAGTAGTCCATCACCTCCTGGTCCTTGCCGGGCTTCACCCTGAAGCGCACCACGTTGTACGCGGTCATGCCTGTCCTCCCAGGTTGACCGGAGGGGCGTCGCGATGTGGCCGGCCCCGCCGGTTCCACGACACTGGCCGATGGGCGTCCGACCGAGGACCGATGGCCGGCTGTCCCGGCCATCGAGGGTGTCGACGGCGCTCGGACCCCTCGCGCCACGTCGCGCAGTCTACGCGCGACCTAGTAAAAGTGACAGTGGCCCGATTCGGGTGACCGCTGCGGCGGGCGCGAACCGCCCGCCGGCGCCGGACGCGTCAGATCCGCTTCGCGGCGAGCGACAGCATCACGTAGCTCCAGCCGCTGAAGATCAGCGAGATGCCGACGAGGTAGCCGAGCGCGTAGCTGGTCGAGACTGGCCACTGCAGGAGGACGATGAGGCCGACGATCGCCGACAGGATGCCGGCGACGAGGATCCAGCCCCAGCCGCCATGCGGCCGCATCTGGAAACCGAGGATCACCTGGAAGATGCCCTTGACCAGGAACACCGCGCCGACCACCAGCGTCAGCGACAGGGCGCCGACCACCGGGTCGATCCAGGTGGCGACGCCGCCGACCAGGAGGATGATGCCGATCAGCAGCTCCCAGATGAAGCCGCTCCAGCTCTTGGTGCTGAACGCCTGGATGATCTGCATGATGCCGAGCCAGACCAGGACGATCGAGAAGACGATCGTCACGGTGAGGCCGGCGACGAACGGCGCCGCGATGGCGAAGATGCCGCCCAGGATGAAAATGATGCCGAGCGCGAGGAACCAGCCCCAGTGCTCGCGCAGGTTCGAGATGGCGTTGAGCCGGATCATCGCTTCAGTCATCTGCCCCTCCTCACGCGATTCCCGCGTCGGCGCACCATACTCCGAGTCGTGCCCGGCGGCACCGTCCCTGATCTGGGGGGACGATACGGGCGGTCAGACGACGAGCGCGGTCAGGAGGCCTACCGGGATCCACTGCGCCGCGGTGAAGGCCGTCTCGAGCTTCACGAACTCGCCGAGCGCGGCGATGCGTGCCTTGGCCGCCCAGGCGAGCGTCGTGAAGCTCCACGACAGGAGGCCGCCCAGCGCCGCGTAGAGCGCCGCCTTGGCCGGCCAGCCTTCGGCGAGCGGCGCGATCGCGGCGACGTAGGCCCAGCCGAAGATCGCGCCCTGGACGACCATCGAGGCCAGCCCGAGGGGCGGGGATACCGCCTCCCGGTAGACGCCGAGCGTGCGGTACCGCTCCCTGAGCGGCCCGAGGTGCCAGAAATAGCCGAGCGGGAAGGTCACCAGCACGTAGCAGAGCGCCGCCTTGGCGATCTCCAGGGTCATCCCGGCCTCCGTCCGGCCTTGGCCTTCGCCGCCGCCCGCGAGGGAGGCGCCTTCGCCGTCTTCGGCGGCAGGGTGCGGACGAAGTCGAGTGCGATGGCGAGCCAGGCGCGGAGGTCCGCCTCGCGGGCGACACCCTCGGCCGCCACCACCACGTAGCCCGGCATCGTCCGTGCGCCCTGGCGGAGCGGCGTGGCATGCGGCCGGGCGAGCGCCGCCTCGTAGCCCGCCTTGCCGGTCCGCACCATCAGCCCGCGCGGCGAGGCGCCGACCAGCATGTTGCCGTCGAGCATGAAGCAGACGCCGCCGAACATCTTCTGCTCCGTGATCGCCGCCGGCGCGAGTGCGCCGCGCACGCGTTCCGTCAGGTCGTCCCCCGCCATGCCAAAGGTCCCTTGCATTTGACAAGTGACACACTACACCACACCTTCGAGGCGGCTTCAATCGCCGCCATGGATGACTTCGGAGAGCAGAGGCCCTGATGCCCTATCCCTCGTTCCGCTCCGCCTGCCCCGTGGCGTCAAGCCTCGACCTCTTCGGCGACAAGTGGACCCTCCTGGTGATCCGCGGCCTCCTCACCGGGCGGCGGCGCTTCGGCGCGCTGCTGGCGATGGAGGAGGGCATTGCGACCAACGTCCTCGCCGAGCGGCTCGAGCGGCTCGAGCGCTATGGCATCGTCAGCCGCGTGCCCTACCAGGAGAATCCGCGCCGGCACGAGTACGGGCTGACCCGGCGGGGGGCCGATCTCCTGCCGGTCCTCCAGGCGATTGCGGTCTGGGGACTCGCGCACATTCCGGGCCGCGATCCGCCCCCGCCGGGCTACCTGAGCGCGCCGCCGGAGGCGTTCTATCCGGGCGGCGAGGCCGACCGCCCTTGACCCGGGGGCTCCGGTGGCCGTAGTCGGCAGCCGTTCTCCACCCATTTGCAGGCCGAGATGTCCGTCGCCACCCCCCGCTCCCCGTCGCCGCCGGCGATCATCCTGGTCGAGCCGCAGCTTGGCGAGAACATCGGCACCGCGATCCGGGCCATGGCCAATTTCGGGCTGACCGATCTCCGGCTCGTCCGCCCGCGCGAGGGCTGGCCGAACGAGAAGGGCCTCGCCGCCGCGAGCGGCGCGGAGCGCGCCGTCACCCGGATCGCCGCGTTCGGGACCGTGCGCGAGGCGCTCGCCGATCTCGGTTTCGTCTATGCGACCACGGCCCGCGCCCGCGAGGTCGCCAAGCCGGTGGTCGGGCCGCATGCGGCAGCGCTGAACGTGCGGCGGCTCGATGCCGAGGGCACCCGGTCCGGGATCATGTTCGGACCGGAGCGGACCGGGCTCACCAACGAGGACCTGACGCTCGCCGACGAGATCCTCACCTACCCGGTCGATCCCGGCTTCGCCTCGATCAACCTCGCCCAGGCGGTGCTGCTGTTCGGCTACGAGTGGCGGACCACCGGTTTCGCGGAGGAGACCGCGGCGCTGCCGCTCGCCGATGCCCGGCC
Organism: Pseudomonadota bacterium; assembly: GCA_023392225.1. Classification (GTDB taxonomy): domain Bacteria; phylum Pseudomonadota; class Alphaproteobacteria; order Rhizobiales; family Kaistiaceae; genus Bauldia. The sequence goes on along the minus strand of JAEVZM010000261.1, from coordinate 890 downwards.
GGTGCCGGCGCCGCGGGAGGACCTGGTGCGGCTGTTCGAGCATCTCGAATCCGCGCTCGATGCGGCCGGCTTCTTCCGCCCGCCCGAGAAGCGCCCGCACATGACCGAGGCGATCCGCTCGATGCTCCAGCGCGCCGGCTTCTCCGAGCAGGAGATCCGGACGCTCCGCGGCATGGTCACCGCCCTCGAGCGCCGACCGACCCGGCCGCGGCTTCTGCCCGACGGCACGGTGACGACGGAGCGCGGCAAGGACCGGTCATGACCCGCCTGCTGGTCTTCGATTCCGGTATCGGCGGTCTCTCGGTCGCCAGCGCGATCCGCGCCGCGCACCCCAAGGCCGAGATGATCTACGTCGCCGACGACGCGGCCTTTCCCTACGGCGCGTGGGAGGATGTGGCGCTCACCGAGCATGTGGTCGCGGTCATCTCCGGGCTGATCGCCCGCCATGCGCCGGACGCGGTGGTGATCGCCTGCAACACCGCCTCGACCCTCGTGCTGCCGCCGCTCCGCGCCCGGTTCGACCTGCCCTTCGTCGGCACCGTGCCGGCGATCAAGCCGGCGGCGGAGCGGACCGCGAGCGGCATCGTCGGCGTGCTCGCCACCCCCGGCACCATCCGGCGCGACTACACCCGCGGCCTGATCGAGAGCTTCGCCCGCGACTGCCACGTCCGCCTCGTCGGCTCGGCGAACCTTGCGCCCTATGCCGAGCGGGTGATGCGCGGCGAGAGCGTCGCGGACGCCGCCATCGGCGCCGAGATCGCGCCCGCCTTCGTCGAGATCGACGGCCGCCGCACCGACATCGTGGTGCTCGCCTGCACCCACTATCCGTTCCTCTTGCCGGCCTTCGAGCGCGTCGCGCCCTGGCCGGTCACCTGGATCGACCCGGCGCC
>JAEVZM010000249.1 GCA_023392225.1 Pseudomonadota bacterium | reverse complement strand
GTGTCGCCCGGGCGCGCCATCGCCTCCTGGCGCATCGTCGCGAGCGAGCCGACGACCTGCACCGCGCCCGAGAGCGGGGACAGCTCGCCGGCGATCAGGCGGAGGAGGGTGGTCTTGCCGCTGCCGTTGCGCCCGACGATGCCGGTGCGCTCGGGCCCGAAGCTCAGGCTCAGCCGGTCGAGGAGCGGTTCGCCGTCAGGCGTGGACCACGAAAGATCGGAGAGGGAGATCGAAGGAGACATGGGACAGGACGGCTCGCAGCGTTACCGAAGGGGTGAAGGCGGCGAGGTGCAGGTCCATTGTCCGAAGGTCTCTTGAGGTCGGGTAACGCGGGGGAACATAGGGTTTGCCGGCCGACCTGAAAAGACCGGTGCGACCGTTTGGCGGGTCGACGACCCGGATGCAGAAAGGGCCGGAGCTGAGCCCCGGCCCTCTGGCAGGCGTGAACCCGCGGGAGCTTACTTCCGCTTCGACACCGGGATGTAGTCGCGGCGGGGCTCGCCGGTATAGAGCTGGCGCGGCCGGCCGATCTTCTGCGACGGATCCTCGACCATCTCCTTCCACTGCGCGATCCAGCCGACGGTGCGGGCGACCGCGAAGAGGACCGTGAACATGGTCGTCGGGAAGCCGAGCGCCTTCAGCGTGATGCCCGAGTAGAAGTCGATGTTCGGGTAGAGCTTCTTCTCGATGAAGTACTCGTCGGTGAGCGCGATGCGCTCGAGCTCCAGCGCCACCTCGAGCAGCGGATCGTCCTGGATGCCGAGCTCGGTCAGCACCTCGTGGCAGGTCTTCTGCATGATCTTCGCGCGCGGGTCGTAGTTCTTGTAGACCCGGTGGCCGAAGCCCATCAGGCGGAAGGGGTCGTTCTTGTCCTTGGCGCGCGCGATGAACTCCGGGATGCGGTCGGCGGTGCCGATCTCCTGGAGCATGTTGAGCGCCGCCTCGTTGGCGCCGCCATGGGCGGGCCCCCAGAGGCATGCGATGCCGGCGGCGATGCAGGCGAACGGATTGGCGCCCGAGGAGCCGGCGAGCCGCACCGTCGAGGTCGAGGCGTTCTGCTCGTGGTCGGCGTGGAGGATGAAGATGCGGTCCATGGCCCGCGCCAGGACCGGGTTCACCTTGTATTCCTCGCAGGGCACGGCGAAGCACATGCGCAGGAAATTCGAGGCGTAGTCGAGTGCGTTGAGCGGATAAACGAACGGCTGGCCGACATGGTACTTGAACGCCATCGCCGCGATCGTCGGCATCTTGGCGATCATCCGGAGCGAGGCGACCATCCGCTGGTACGGGTCCGAGATGTCGGTCGAGTCGTGATAGAAGGCCGACATGGCGCCGACCACGCCGCACATGATCGCCATCGGGTGGGCGTCGCGGCGGAAGCCGGTGAAGAACCGGTTCATCTGCTCGTGGACCATCGTGTGATAGGTGACGCGATGGTCGAAGTCTGCCTTCTGGGACGGCGTCGGCAGCTCGCCATAGAGCAGCAGGTAGCAGGTCTCGAGGAAGTCGCCGTGCTCGGCGAGCTGGTCGATCGGGTAGCCGCGATAGAGCAGGATGCCCTTGTCGCCATCGATATAGGTGATCTTGGATTCGCATGACGCCGTCGAGGTGAAGCCCGGGTCGTAGGTGAACATCCCGGTGTCACGGTAGAGCGGCGCGATGTCGATGACGGAGGGACCGAGCGTGCCGTGTTTGACGGTCAGGTCGACCGGAGCGGTCTTGTCGACCGAGAGGACCGCGGTATCCGGTCCAGCCGGCTTCGCCTCGTCCTGAGCGGCCGTCCCGGCCTCCATTGTCGATGCGTTGGCCATGGCTCAAACCTCGCTGCAATTTAAGGGTGGGTAGGTTGGCGCGCATTATATTGCTGCGACGCACTAAGTCCATCACGGCGGGCTGCGGCGGATAGGGGTGGCCTATTCACCCGGTTCGCTCGCGGGATCGAGCGAGGCGGCCCACAGCTGGCCGTCCTCCCGGTGCTCCGGGCGGTACTCGCGACCGGCCGGAATCGGCTCGAGGCGTAGTCCCTCGTCGTCGGCGAGATAGTCGTAGCCGACCGCCTGGTAGGCCGAGCCTGGATCGAGCAGCTTGTAGAGATCGCGCCGCGCCACGCGCCGTTCCCGCACGATCGGCCGGAGGTGGTAGATGTTGAGGCCGGTGAACCTGCGCTTGTAGTTCCTCGGGTGGTGCGGCCCGTGCAGCGGCGAATCGTCGAAGACCTGGTCGTCGCGAAGTGGAAACAGCGGGTAGCGATGCTTGGTGCCCCAGAGCCCGTCGACACGGTAGGAGTCGGGCGTGTAGAGCTCGCGATAGTGGAATCCCCAGACCACCGGCTTGCGGACGGCGGTGAGCTCGCGGATGCGGTCGGCGAGCGCGACCTCGTGGCGCTCGTCCGGATCGATGAACAGCACCCAGCGCGCCCCCATGGCGCGCACCGCCGCAACGAGCGCCTGGCGCCGCGCCGGCTCGTCGCTGAACAGCTCGGTGGCCTTGCGGTCGTCGAAGGCCGCATAGCCGTCGACGATCGGCCGGAGGTTGTCGAGGAGGTCGGGGACGAGATGGGCGTCGTAGCGGAACGAGAAGGCCGCGACCACGCGCGGACGCCGGCCGATCAGCCGCCCCAGTCGCGGCCGGAGTCCGAACAGCTCGGTCGTGATCACGGGGCGTCGTCCTCCGGCGTCGCGCGCGCCTGGCGGTCGCGCCGGCGGTTGGCCTGCGCGCCTCCGAGGGCATAGGCCGCCACCGCGAGCGGCAAGAGCAGCCATGCGGTCCGCACGGCCCAGCGGTTCCGTCGTCCCGTGACGCGGCGCGGCAAGCGGATCGTGATCCGGACCTGGATGTAGGCCCAGCGCGGACCATAGGGGATCCGCTTGCCGGACACGATCCAGCTCGAGTCCGAGGCCCGCTGTCCGCGTCCGTACTGGTCCGCGATCAGGGCGGTGAAGGATGTCGGGCTGTTGTGGATGGCCCGCACCTTTGGATTCCAGACCGGGGCATGCTCGGCGCGCAGCCGGGCATGGAACTCGGTGTCCTCGCCGACCCGGAGGTCGCCGCGGAACAGGCCGTACTCATCGAACAGGGCGCGGTCGTAGGAGGCGCCGTACAGCGCGGCGCGCTTCGGGCCGATCTTTGGCAGCCGCCGGCGATAGAGCGCGAGATGCGACGCCCAGGCAAACGGGTTGCGCGGATGGGAGGGGACCACGGCACTGGCCACCGTCGCCGCGCCGGCGCGGTGCGCCTCGATGCGGTAGCGGCTCCAGCCGGGCGCGGCGCGACAGTCGGCGGCGAGGAAGCCGACATAGGGCGCCCGGGTCGCCGCGATGCCGAGGTTGCGGGCGGCCCCGACATAGAGCCGCTCGGCACGCTCGATCACCGGCACGTCGATCCCCGCCTTCCGGAGCTTCTCCGCCATGCCGCCACCGGCCGAGTTGACCACCACGACCTCGACCGGCGGGTCCTGCGCCAGCAGCGAGCGGACGGCATCGATCGCCTCGTCCGGCGCCCCGAGGGCGAGAACGATCCCCGCAAGCTCGGGCGCCTGCGTGGCGTCGGCAGGCTGGATGGGCTGCGGCGCAATTCCCTCGGCAGTCATCGGCCCGGCTTCACGTCGCCTCGCTGGCGGGAGAGGGGCCGGTCTCGGCTTTCTGCGGCTCGCTGCGGGGGCTGGCAGGAGAGGCGAATCGTGATGACGTCATGCTCATGGGACTTGGTCGACGGCGCTGCGCTGTATTCCAACCGATCGTACGGTGCTCGACAAGTCCTGCTTGTGACAACGGACACACACGCTCCGGCGACGCGGTCGCCTCAGGCAGCCTGGTCGCGGATCCGGGCGAGGCTCTCGTCGCGACCGAGGATTGCGAGCACGTCGAAGATGCCCGGGGAGGCGGCACGGCCGGTGAGCGCCGCCCGGAGCGGCTGGGCGAGGGCGCCGAGCTTCAGGCCGGCGGCTGCGGCATGGGCCTTGACCGCGGCCTCGAGCGTTGCCGTCGACCAGTCGGCCTCGGCCTCGAGCACCGGCAGGAGGCCGGCGAGGGCCGTCCGGGCGCCGTCCTTGGCGAGGAGCGCCGCGCCGGCCTCGTCGAGCGCCAGCGGCCGGGCAGCGGTGATGAAGCCGGCGCCGTCGATCAGGTCGCGAAGCGTCTTGGCACGCTCTTTCAGGAGCGGCAGCGCCAGGCGGAGCTGCTCGCGCCGCCGGTCGTCGAGGGAGGCCGCGAAGGCGCTGCCCTCGGGGAGGAGGTGGAGCGAATCGAGGAAGGTGGCGAGCAGCATCTCGTCCGGCAGCTGGCGGAGATAGTGGGCGTTGATGCTCTCTAGCTTCTGGAAGTCGAAGCGCGCCGCCGCCTTGTTGATGCCCGGGATGTCGAACCAGGCGATCATCTCGTCGCTCGACATGATCTCGGCGTCGCCGTGGCTCCAGCCGAGGCGGACGAGGTAGTTCCGCATCGCCTCGGGCAGGTAGCCCATGGCCCGGTAGGCATCGACGCCGAGCGCGCCGTGGCGCTTGGAGAGCTTGGCCCCGTCCGGCCCATGGATCAGCGGGATATGGGCCATCGCCGGCACGTCCCAGCCGGCCGCCTCGTAGAGGATCTTCTGCCGGGCGCCGTTGGTCAGGTGGTCGTCGCCGCGGATGATCTGGGTCACGCCCATGTCGTGGTCGTCGACCACCACGGCGAGCATGTAGGTGGGCGTGCCGTCGGAGCGCAGGATGATGAAGTCGTCGAGGTCCTTGTTGGGGAAGGCGACGCGGCCCTGCACCCCGTCCTCGATCACCGTCTCGCCCTCGAGCGGCGCCTTGATGCGGACCACCGGGGCAATGCCCGCGGGCGCCTCCGCCGGATCGCGGTCCCGCCACTTGCCGTCGTAACGGGCGAAGCCGCCAGCGGCGCGCGCCTTGGCGCGGGCCTCGTTCAGCTCCTCCGCCGTGTCGTAGGCATAGTAGGCCTTGCCGGCGCGGACCAGGTCGTCGGCCACCGCGCGATGGCGGTCGGCGCGGGCGAACTGGTAGATCGGCTCGCCGTCCCAGTCGAGCCCGAGCCACTTGAGCCCGTCGAGGATCGCCGCGATCGCCGGCTCGGTCGAGCGCTCGCGGTCGGTGTCCTCGATGCGGAGCAGCATCGTGCCGCCGGTATGCTTGGCGTAGAGCCAATTGAACAGCGCCGTCCGGGCCCCGCCGATATGGAGGTAGCCGGTGGGCGAGGGGGCGAAGCGGGTCACGACGGGCGGCATTACGTCTCTCTCGTCTGTCTCGCGGCTCGTTTAGCACGGTGCGGCCGGCAGCGTGCAAGTCCGGATGCGGGTTGTATTGCAGCCGTGCCGCCTGCGTATTACATTTTCCGCCATGAAGACGCTCGTCGTTCGCATCCCCGATTCCGTCGCCGCCGAGATCGATGCCACGGCGCGGGCGCGTGGCGTATCGAAGTCGGATGTCGCGCGCGAACGGCTGGCCCGGCCGGACGCTCCGGCCGCCGGCGAGGCCGATCCGCTGGCCGCGATCCGCGACCTGATCGGTTCTGTGGAGGGCGGCCCGCCTGATTTGAGCGCGCGCAAGAAGCACTACCTTCGCGAATGGGGCTATGGCCGGAAGCGCTCGCCTCGCTGACGCGGGCTTCCTCGTCGCCCTCCTCGACAGGGACGATCGCCATCATCGCTGGGCAGCGGAGGCGGCGAGGCGGCATCCGCCACCGTGGGCGACGTGTGATGCGGTCCTGTCTGAAGTGTTCTACCTTCTCGGCCGGGACGGGACGAGGCAATGCGCGGATCTCGTCCGCCGCGGCGGCGTTGTGCTCTCCTTTGGCCTCGCCGCGCAGATCGACACCGTCCTTGCACTCATGGACAAGTACGCCGACGTGCCCATGAGCCTCGCCGATGCCTGCCTCGTGCGGATGACGGAGATCCTGCCTGACCCCGTCGTGCTGTCGACCGACAGTGACTTTCGCGTCTACCGCCGCCATGGCCGCCAGATCGTCGCGTCCGTCCTGCCGGACTGAACCCTTGGCCTTCTCGCGCGGATTTGGCACATAGGCGCGAACCAGAAGCCGGCGCCGCCGGCGCCCAGGAAGAGCATATGGCCCCCACCGACACGCCCGTCCGCGAGCCCGGGCAGGACTTCATCCGCGACATCGTCACCGCCGACCGCGCGGCCGGCCGGGTCGGCGAGGTCGTCACCCGCTTCCCGCCGGAGCCCAACGGCTACCTCCACATCGGCCACGCCAAGTCGATCTGCCTCAATTTCGGCGTCGCCGGCGAGTTTGGCGGCCACTGCAACCTCCGCTTCGACGACACCAACCCCACCAAGGAAGAGCAGGAGTACATCGACGCCATCGAGCGCGACGTCCGCTGGCTCGGCTTCGACTGGGGCGGCGAGGCGCGTTTCGCCTCGGACTATTTCGAGCAGCTCTACGACTGGGCGCTCTTCCTGATCCGCGCGGGCAAGGCCTATGTCGACGACCAGAGTCAGGAGGAGATGCGCGCCAGCCGCGGCACCCTGACCGAGCCTGGCACCGACAGCCCCTATCGCAACCGCAGCGTCGAGGAGAATCTCGACCTCTTCGCCCGCATGCGCGCCGGCGAGTTCCCGAACGGGGCACGGGTGCTCCGGGCGAAGATCGACATGGCCTCGGGCAACATCAACCTTCGCGATCCCGTCCTCTACCGCATCCTCCATGCCCACCACCCGCGCACCGGCACGGCGTGGAGCATCTACCCGAGCTACGACTACGCCCACGGCCAGTCGGACGCGATCGAGGGCGTCACCCACTCGCTCTGCACGCTCGAATTCGCCGACCACAAGCCGCTCTACGACTGGCTGATCGAGACCCTGCCGGTGCCCTCGCGCCCGCGCCAGTACGAGTTCGCCCGCCTCAACCTCACCTACACGCTCCTCTCCAAGCGCGTGCTCACCGGGCTCGTGCGCGGCGGCCATGTCGAGGGGTGGGACGACCCGCGCATGCCGACCATCGCCGGCTGCCGGCGCCGCGGCGTGCCGGCCGAGGCGATCCGTGACTTCATCGGCCGGATCGGCGTCGCCCGCGCCGACAGCCTGGTCGACATGGCGATGTTCGACGCCTCGGTCCGCGAGGTGCTGAACCGCACCGCGATGCGGCGGATGGCGGTGCTCCACCCGCTGAAAGTGGTCATCGAGAACTACCCCGAGGGCGACGGCGAGGTGCTCAAGGCGATCAACAACCCCGAGGATCCCGCCGCCGGCACCCGCCCGGTCCGCTTCACGCGCGAGCTCTATGTCGAGCGCGAGGACTTCATGGAGGAGCCGGCGAAGAAGTTCTTCCGCCTCTTCCCGGGTAACGAGGTGCGGCTCCGCTATGCCTATTTCGTCACCTGCCGCGAGGTGGTGAAGGATGCCGACGGCAACGTCGTCGAGCTCCGCTGCACCTACGACCCCGAGACCCGCGGCGGCGAGACCCCGCCGGATGGACGGAAGGTGAAGGCGACGCTCCACTGGGTGGCGGCGGCCGACGCTGTGCCGGCCGAGGTGCGGCTTTTCAACCCGCTGTTCACGACGCCCGAGCCCAATGCCGGCGACTTCGCTGCCGAGCTCAACCCGGAGTCGCGCGAGGGGCTGACCGGCTGCATGCTCGAGCCCGCGGCCGTCGAGGCCAACGACGAGGCGGCGATGCAGTTCGAGCGGCTTGGCTATTTCTGCCGCGATCGCGACTCCGCGCCAGGCCGGCCGGTGTTCAACCGCGTCGTCGGCCTCAAGGACAGCTACGCCCGCCAGGCGGCGCGCTGACAAGCTCGGGCTTCGCAGTCGGGCACAGCTTGCGGTAGCATCGGC
>JAEVZM010000244.1 GCA_023392225.1 Pseudomonadota bacterium | reverse complement strand
CCATCAAGGAAGGCCGGCGCCGGCGGCAACCGTGTCTGCAACCATCGCCCGCGGCGCGTCGTCCGACGAAGATGCCGCTTGGAGCCAGGCCAGCTAATCGGACGGGCGGCGCGCCGGATAGGACCAGATCGCCGCGATCTTTATGAGCCAGATCGGAGCGAGCGGATGATGGCCGCGAGCCGGGCGGCGGCCGGCTCGATCAGCTTGTCGGCAAGCGGGGCGAAGCCGAGATGGAGGGCATTCGGCGGGGTCGCCTTCAGGGCGTAGTAGGACAGTGCCCGGGCATGCAGGCCATCCCGTGCGGCAAGCTCCTGCACCGCGATGGCCGGGATGTCCGGGGGCAGGGCAAGGAGGACGTTGATGCCTCCGGCCGGCGGGGACAGCTCGACAATCCCCTCGAGATGCCGGTTCAGCGCGTCCACCAGCAGGCCCTGGCGGCGCCGGTATATCGTCCGCGCCTTCCTGATGTGGACAGCGTAGTGCCCGTTGGCGATGAACCGGGCGAGCGCCGCCTGTACGTGGATGGCAGGCTCCTGGCCACCGAGATGGACGACGATGGCGAGATCCCTTGCGATGTGCTGCGGGGCGATCAGGAAGCCGGCGCGGAGACTCGGGAACATCGTCTTGGCGAAGGTTCCGACGTGAATCACCCGCTCGTTGGGATCCATGCGCTGGAGGGAGACCAGCGGCTGGCCGGCGATGCGGAACTCGCTGTCATAGTCGTCCTCGATGAGCCAGGCCGAGTGGCGCCCTGCCCATTCGATGAGCTTCTTGCCGCGCTCGGCCGAGAGGGTCACGCCAAGCGGCATCTGATGGGTCGGCGTCACATAGGCAAGGCTTGCGCCCGCCAGGTCGCCATCGACATTCAGCCCCTCGCGATCGACCGGCACCGGCACCGCCTCCAGCCCGCAGCCGACGATGATGCGATGGGCGATCGGATAGCCGGGGTCCTCGACGATGCAGCGATCACCCGGGCGGGCGAGGAGCCGACACACCGCGGTCAGCCCGGCCCGCGCCGAATTCGTGATGACGACCTGTTCGGGGGTGCAGAGGAGGCCGCGGGCGCCGCGAAGGTACTCGGCCACCGCCGCCCGCAGGGGCGTATAGCCGCCGACATAGGTTCCCTCACCGGCCATGTCGGGGGCCATGTTGCGGCTCTGGGCGGCGAGGATCCGGGACCAGGCGAGCGCCGGGAAGATGTCGAGAGCGGGGATGCCCGGAAGGAAGGCGGCATAGGGCGGCGGCAGACCCTCGTCGCTCCGGATCGCGATCTGCATCGCCTTGAAAGGCGTGGACTTGCTGCCCTTCTGCTCGCGCCGGGGCTCGGGAGGCTGACTCTCCGTCACGAAGACGGCCGAACGTTCCCGCACGCCCAGCAGGCCCTCTCCGATGAGCCGGTTGTACACCGCGGTCATGGTCCCGCGCGCAACGGCCAGATCCCGCGCCAGCGTCCGCGACGATGGCAGGGACGTGCCCGCGGAGAGCCGGCCGGTCTGAATCGCAGATTTCAGCTGATCGCCGATCTGCCGCTGCAGCGGGACAGCGGAATCGCGTTCCAATTCGATCCAGTCGAGGAAGGCGTGATGTCTCCGCATTCTACGACCTCGACAGCGAGCGTGTGGGTCGTTGGGTGGTCCTCCCAAACACCCTTCAGTCTGCCATTTCGCCGGAGAATGTTCGAGCCGGGTTTCTGTTCCCCTGCCGAGCGCATCCCCCGGACCGTCTCCGACGTCTGGTCGGCGGCCCGGACAGGCGCCTTCCGCTGCCTGCGCCGGACCACCGAGAGCGAGTCAGGCGCTGCGAAGACCTGTGAAGGGTGGGGACTTGCAGGCGAGCCACCCCGACGCGGCGGAGCTCCACGGGTGGGACAGAGCCCGGCCTGGCTATGCTGCGAGGGTATGGCTTCCGGTTCCGCGGCAGCTTACTTCCCCAGATAGAGTCGCATCAGGATGTCGTGGTCGTAGTTGCCGAAGCCGCGGCCGAAGATGTTCACGCCGCCGGGATGCTCGGCCTTCTCGTCGATGCCGACCTTCATGCGGATCGAGTGATGGTCGGGGATGCCGAGGTCGGCGACAGTGACGTCGGAGATGCGCAGGCCGTCGATATAGGTGCCGTTCGCCCCGATGCGCCACGTCTTGAGAGTGCCGTATTGCGAGCCCTCGAGCTTCCACCAGGACGGCGTGTAGGCGCCGCGCTTGTCCCCGTAGTCGCCTGGCGAGGTCCACGTGCCGACGGCGGTGTCGTTGATCCACAGCGTGATGTCGGACGGCCAGTTGAGATTGGTGCCCGGCGTCTCGGACGAGAGCTCCATGACGAACTCTATCGCCTCCACCGGCGCGCCGATGAGCCGGGCATTGTTGGGGAACTTGTACTCGACATGGCCGCGCCCGAACCACAGCAGCCCGGCCCGGACACGCTCGGGATCGAGGAAGGAGTTGGGAACGTCAAGGAGCCCGAGGACACCCTCCGTGGAGCACAGGCCGCACGGCGCACTCACCTCGCAGCTTGTGAACAGCCCGAGCGGCATCGCCACCTCGATGACCTTGCCGCCGGCGGCGGGCTGCGGGTCGCCCTCGAAGCGGACCAGGATCTCGTCATAGCGGGCAGAGCAGACCTTCTGGTGCCCCTTCCGCGCCTTGATCGTGCTGGTCTCGATGAGGCCGCACTGCTCGAGCACCTGGACGTTGGTCGCCACGGTCGATTGCGGCAGCGCCAGCTGATGGCTGATCTCGTTGACGTTGAGCGGCCCTGACGAGCGGAGCAGCTTGAGGATGTCGATCCGGATCGGCGAGGCGAGGCCCTTCAGCACGTTGATGCCGTCGTCGGGATTGATCGTCAGGAAGCTCGGCTTCATCGGCTCGGCGCGCGGCGGGAAACGGACCGCACGGTCCTTATCAGGTTTCTTGATAGTGACACCAGCCCTCCGGGGGAACTTATCCCTTCACCCCGGCGGTCAGCATGATCGCCTGCGTCACCCGCCGCTGGAACAGCAGGTAGACGATGGCGACCGGCAGCCCGGTCATCACCGCCCCCGCGAGAAGCCGCGCATAGTAGATGCCGAAGGCGTCCTGCACCTGGGTGATGCCGACCGCGACCGGCATGACGTCCTGCGTGGTGGTGACGAGGAACGGCCAGAGAAAGGCGTTCCAGGCGCCTATGAATGTGATGATCGCGAGCGCGGTGGTGACCCCCCAGTTCATCGGCAGGTAGATGCGGAAGAGGAGCTGGAATTCGTTGGCGCCGTCGATCACGGCCGCCTCACGGAAGTCGCGCGGGACTGAATCGAAGAACTGCTTGTAGACGATGACCACCACCGGGGCGATGAGCTGCGGCAGGATGATGCCGAGCAGCGTATTGACCAGCTTCACGCCCGACATGATCACGAAGTGGTTCACGATCAGCGCCTGGATCGGCACCATGAAGCTGGCGAGGATCATCCACCATAGCAGCGTCCGCCCCGGGAACCGGAGCTGCGAGATGGCGTAGCCGCAGGCCGCCCCCATCGCCACCACCCCGACGGTGATCGCGCCCGCGGTGATGATCGAGTTGAGGTACCAGCGGGCGATCTGGGTATTGAGGAGGATGTGGGTATAGGCCTCGAAGGTGAAGGTGTCCGGCCAGAGCTCGATATAGGGCCGCACGACCTCCTGCTCGGGCTTGAAGGTGGTGATCACCGCCCAGTAGAGCGGAAACGCCCAGGCCACCGCGGCGACGACCGTAAAGAGGGTGAGCACCAGCCCGATGGTGTCGAGCGCGCGGACCCGCCGGTACCCGGCGCCCGGCGCCCCGTCGCCGCGCGCGCTCATCGCTCGCCCCGGGCGCGGAGCGCCTGGTACTGGAGCACGGAGATGGCGACGACGAGGAAGAACAGGGCGACCGCGATGGTCGCGCCATAGCCGCCCTTGTTGTGCACGAAGGCCTGCTCGTAGATGTACTGGACGAGCACCATCGTGGTGTTGGTGCGGCCGCCGAGCGAGAACAGGTAGACCTGATCGAAGATCTTCAGCTGGAGGATCAGCTGGATGGTCAGGCAGAGCGCCGTCACCGGCCAGATCAGCGGCCAGGTGATCCGCCAGAACTGCTGCCAGCGGGTCGCGCCGTCGAGGGCCGCGGCCTCGTAGATCTCCGAGGAGATGTTCCGGAGGCCGGCGAGGAAGAGAAGGATCGAGAAGCCGTTGGTCCACCAGATGGTGACGAGCGCCGCCATCGGCAGGAACCAGTCCGGCCGGCGCCAGACGCTGATCGGCGCCCCGAGGAGCGGCTCGATGAGGTGCTGGGCGATGCCGTACTGGAAGTCGAAGATCCAGTACCAGATGAGATAGACGACCGTCACCGGCAGGATGAAGGGCAGGAAGAACGCGGCGAGGACGAAGGCCTGCAGCCAGCCGCGCAGGCGGCTCACCATCAGTGCGATGAGCAGCGCCACCGCGGTGCCCGGCACGACGGTCAGGACGACGAAGTAGACGGTGTTCCAGACCGCGGTCTTGAACACGCGGTCGCCGATGAGGCGGGCGAAGTTGTCGAGCCCGACCCAGTCGCCGTCGCCGACCAGCGGCGCGTTGGTGAACGAGAGCCGCACCATCTGGATGGTCGGGTAGACGAACAGCCACGCATAGACGACGACGAACGGCGCGACGAGCACCAGCGCCACCAGGATCTCGTTCCGCCGGCTTTTCAGCATCGGAGGCCAACCATCGAGGAAGGGTGGACCCCCCCCGGCCGCCATGGGGGGCGCCGGCCGCGCCCCCGGGGCAGGGGGGGCCTA
>JAEVZM010000178.1 GCA_023392225.1 Pseudomonadota bacterium | reverse complement strand
GGTCTGGAGCGCGGCCATCGGGTCGGTGCCCGCCCAGACCGAGGTGGCCATCCGGTCGATGCTCAGGAAGTAGTCCTGCGCACCGGGGATGATCGGATCGAGCAGGCCGACATTGGCCGAGTTGTTGAGGTTGGTGAGGTAGGCCTTGGCGTCCGGCCAGAGCTGAGCATAGAGGTCGGACTTGAAGTGCGACAGCCGGTAGGGATCGCGCAGCGCATAGGGCAGCATGACGCGGGCGAGCGACACCGGCGGCGAGGTCATCCACTGCATCAGAAGATAGGCCGCATCCGGGTTCGCCGAGTCCGCGGCGAGCGCCTTGTTGAAGCCGGTGGCGTGCTCCGGATTGCCCGGCACCACGGCATAGCCGACCTTGCCGGCGATCTGCGACTGCGGGATGAAGTTGATCGCCGTGGCCGTCTGCGAGTAGCCGGCGGCCATGCGGCCCGACGGCGGCCACGAGTAGATCATCGCCACCTTGCCGGTGAGGAAGGCGGCCCACAGCGACACCGCGTCGAGCTCGTTGTTGCCCGGGATCGAGGCGGCGTTCGCCGCGATCATGTTCTGGAGCGTCTTCACGCCCGCGTCCGAGGCGATGCCCGACTTCATGTTCTCGTCGAACAGCTGGCCGCCATTCGCGCGGAACTGCTGCAGGAAGTCGAACTGGTTGCCCGGGCTGCCGGCCTTCCGGAAATGCCCGGCGCCGTACACGTTCGGCGCGAGGTTGTCGGTGATGAACTGAGCGATCTGGGCATACTCCTCCCAGGTCTTCGGCGGCGCGAGAGCCGTGCCGAACTTGGCCTGGTAGGCCTCCATCAGCTTGGGATCCTCGAAGATGTCCTTGCGGTAGTAGAGGGCGAACATGTCGCCGTCGTCGAAGAAGCCCCAGATCTTGCCCTTGTAGGTTGGCAGGGCCTTGTAGAGCGGATGGTAGTCCTCGAGGTCCGCCATGTTCATGTACTTGGCGATGTAGTCGTCGAGCGGCTGGATGACGCCGCCATCGGCCAGAGACGGCGTCCACATCGGCGAGATGTCGAGGACGTCGTAGGCGCCCGAGCCGGCGATGTGCTCGGCCACGGCCTTCGAGTAGAGGTCGGGGAAGGCGAGCTCGGCGACGTTGAGCTTGATGCCGGTGAGCTTGTCCCACATCGGACCCGAGAAGTTGCGCGGGTCGAGCGCCTGGAGGCCGGCCTCTGAGGTCATGTTGAGCGTGACGCCGGAATACTGCTTGGCGGCCTCGACGGCGCGGTAGGCCGAGCCGTCCTTGGGGCCCTCGGTGGAGGCAGCCCATGCGGCAGCCTGGGCCTGGCCGAGCGGTGTGCTCGGGTCGGCCATCTCCGCCTCGGCCTGGGCCAGCGCCAGCGAGCTCACCGAGGTGAGCAGGCCGCCGGCGAGCGGCAGCATGCCCATCGCCTGGCCGAAGCGCTTGATGAAGGTGCGACGTGTCGGCTCGCCACGGAGCCAGGAATCGACTTCGGCCGACAGGCCGGCCTCGAAGTCACGCCTTTCGCGATCGTTCATTTGTCCTTCCTCCCTTTGGTATCCGGCCGCCTTGGCGATGGCCGGCAGTGCTTCCTCTCCCGTCCCGGCGGCGAACCGCCGGGCATTTCACGCGACGCCGGCTCTCCCTTCCGGCGTGGCGAATGGATCAGCCGCCATAGCGGCTCGCGAAATCGGCCAGCCGCGCCTTGAAGACGTCGCTGTCGAGGACGCTGCGATTGACCACCCCGCGCGGCACCCGGCCGTGCTGGATGTCGAGCACGGCGGCAACGTCCGCCGCGCCGATGCCGGCGAAGCACTGGTCGGTCCAGCACAGCGCGTGCGGCGCGAGGATGACGTTGTCGAGCGTGAGGATGGGATCGTCCGCGGCCGGCGGCTCCTCCTCGAGGACATCGAGGCCGGCGCCCGCAATCCGCCGCGCCTTCAACACCTCGGTGAGCGCCTTCTGGTCGACCACCGGACCGCGCGAGGTATTGATCAGGTAGGCCGTCGGCTTCATCAGCGCCAGGCGTTCGGCGTTGACGATATGGCGTGTCTCGGGCGTCAGCGGACAGTTCACCGACAGCACGTCGGCGCGACGGAACAGATCCTCGATGCCGACCAGCTCGATGCCGAGCTCGGCGGCGACCGCCGGATCGGCATAGGGGTCATGGGCGATGAACTTCATGTCGAGCGGCTTGGCGATGCGAAACAACTCGGCGCCGATATTGCCGATGCCGAGCGAGCCGAGGGTGCGGCCGACGAGGCCGACGCCCATGTGGTCGGAGCGCTCGGCCCAGCGGTCGGCTGCCGCGCGGGTCAGCTGGTCCTTGACCATGACCTTGCCGGTCAGTGCCAGCATGAGGGTGAGGATCGACACTGCCACCGGACGACGGACGCCATCCGGCGTGATCACCAGCGCGATGCCGGCCCTGGTGCAGGCCTCGACGTCGACGGTATCGTAGCCGACGCCGAAGCGGGCGACGACCGCGAGCCGGCCACTCTTCGGCACGCTGTCGGCGGTGAAGCGATGGATGAGCACGATGAGGGCGTCGACGTCCTCGAGCTGTTCGGCGCGGAGCGGGTTCTCGGATTCGAGAAACACCACCTCGACACCGGGCGCCGCGTAGAGCGGCGCGAGGTCGAAGTCCGGATAGGTCGGCGAGCCGTCGGCCTTCTTGAAGTCGCCGGAGAGAGCGACGCGGAACGGGGCGGTCATGACTTCGACCTCGCCTTGGCCTTGGCCTTGGACTTCTTCTTCGGCGCCGCGTCCGCAGTGACGGCCGGAGCGACCTTGCCGGCCCCTGCCCGGACGCCGCCCCGGATCGCATCGATCCCCTGGCGGATAGCCACCTGGAGCAGCCAGGCGTCGCCGTGGTAGCAGAGCGTGTCCCAGCCCTCCTCGACCTCGGCCAGCGCGCCCGGCACGTCGGTGACCAGCCGGCCGAGCCGCTTGCCGTTCTTCTTGCCGGCCTTCACCACCCGGGCGAGGGCGTTCTTGTAGTCGGGGTGGTCGTACTGGCCGGGAATGCCCATCGAGGCGGTGAGATCGGCATGGCCGACCCACAGCACGTCGACCCCGTCGAGCGCGGCGATCTCCTCGACATTGGCGACGCCGTCGACCGTCTCGATCAGCGCCACGAACCGGGTCCGCTCGTTGGCGGCCTTGAGCGCATCGGCCGCCGGCATGCTGCGGTAGCGGTCGTTGCCGAGGCCCAGGCCGAGGCCGCGGGCGCCCTTCGGCGTATACTTCATCTTCTCGAGGATCTCGCGGGCCTGAGCGGCCGAGCCGAGCATCGGCACGATGCTGCCCTCGGCACCGATGTCGAGCGCCCGCGCGA
>JAEVZM010000718.1 GCA_023392225.1 Pseudomonadota bacterium | reverse complement strand
CATCGCCGCGACGGCGCTGGTGCATGGCATGGCGGTCGCCACGCGCAACGTCCGGGATTTCGAGGGGACCGGCGTCGTGGTCGTCGACCCCTGGCAAGCCTGACCGGCGACTGGTCCGGTGCCTCCTCGCCACGTAAAAGGGGGCGCCGAGCGCCCCCTTCGAAGATCCGCCGGCCGGCAGAATGACTACATCGTCGCGCCGATCTGCCACGGCACGAACTCGTTGTCGCCGTAGCCGAACTCCTCGGACTTGGACTTCTTGCCCGACGCCACCGCGATCACCTCGTCGAGGATCTGGCGGCCCTTCTCCTCGATGGTCACGCCGTCGAGGATGTCGCCGCAGTTGATGTCCATGTCCTCTTCCTGGCGGTTGAACGTGTCCGAGTTGGTGGCGAGCTTGATCGACGGCGCCGGCTTGAAGCCGAAGGCCGAACCGCGGCCGGTGGTGAAGCAGATCACGTTGCAGCCCGAAGCCACCTGGCCGGTGACGCCGACCGGGTCGTAGCCGGGCGAATCCATGAACACGAAGCCGCGGGTCTTGATCGGCTCGGCATAGTGGTAGACGCCGCGGAGCGTCGTGGTGCCGCCCTTGGCCGCCGCGCCGAGCGACTTCTCGAGGATGGTGGTGAGCCCGCCCGCCTTGTTGCCCGGCGAGGGGTTGTTGTTCATCTCGCCGCGATTGCGGGCGGTGTAGTCCTCCCACCACTTGATGATGTCGACCAGCTTCTCGCCGATCTCCTTGGTGGCGGCGCGCCGGGTGAGGAGATGCTCGGCGCCGTAGATCTCCGGCGTCTCGCAAAGGACGGCCGTGCCGCCCTGCTCGACCAGGAGGTCCGCCGCCTTGCCGAGCGCCGGGTTGGCGGTGATGCCGGAATAGCCGTCCGAGCCGCCGCACTGCAGCGCCAGCATGATCTCCGACACCGGCACCGTCTCGCGCCGCGCCTGCGCCACCCGCGGCAGCATGTCCTTGATCATCTCGACGCCGCGCTCGATGGTCTTCCGCGTACCGCCGGTCGCCTGGATGGTCATGGTGTGGAAGTTCTCGTTCTCCTTGAGGCCGTAGTCCTCCATGAGACCGGGGATCTGCATCACCTCGCAGCCGAGGCCGACGAGCAGCGCCCCCCCGATATTGGGGTGCGTGGCATAGCCCCACTCGGTGCGCTGCATGATCTCGAAGCCCTCCGAGCCCTTGCCGGCCATGCCGCAGCCGTGGCCGTGCACGAAGGGGACGACGCCGTCGACGGTCGGGTAGTCGTCGAGGATGCCCGAGCGGTTGAAGGCGTCGGCGATGAAGCGTGCCACCGAGGCCGAGCAGTTCACGCTCGTCAGGATGCCGATGTAGTTGCGGGTGCCGACCTTGCCGTTCTGGCGCCGGAAGCCCTCGAAAGTCATGCGCTCCTCGACCGGCAGCACATGCTCGGGCGCGGCCGCCTCGGCGAAGCGGTAGTCGCGGGCGAAGTCATGGACGCCGCAATTGTGCTCGTGGATGTGCTCGCCCGGCAGGATCGGCGTCTTGGCGAAACCGATGATCTGGCCGAACTTGAGGACCGGCGCACCCTCGGCGATGCCGACCGTCGCCTTCTTGTGGCCCTTCGGCACCCGCGAGATCGCGGTCACGCCCTCCGCCACCGCGCCCGGCAGGATCGGATCGATCGACACCACGAGGTTGTCGTCGGCGTGGAGGCGGAGAACACGCGGATTCTTGGCGCGGTCGGACATTCCGGGCATGGGCAGGACGGTCGTATCGGTCGTGGTCATGGTGAAGCTGAGGCTCCGAGGGGGACGTTTCCAGGAAACATTCTAGTATATGAGTACCGGGGCAGGGAAACGCAAAACATGCTGCACTGCGGGCGTCACCGTGCCGCTGCTTCGATCTCCACCCGGGTCGGGAAGCTCGGCTGGGCGCCATCCCGGGTGCAGGCGAGCGAGCCGGCGACGGCCGCGAGCGCCATCGCCGCGCCGAGGCTCTTCCCCTCGTCGAGGCAGGCCGCGAGCACGCCGGCAAAGGTGTCGCCCGCCCCGGTGGTGTCGACCGGCGTCACGCGGAGCGCCGGGACCCGGATCACGCCGTCTGGACCGGCGGCGATGGCGCCCTCCGGCCCGAGCGTGGCGATCACCGTCCGCCCGAGCTTCGCCGCAAGGCCGGTGACCGTCTCCTCGGGGTCGCCGTGCGGCAGCCCGAAATGGCGGGCGAAATCGGCCGCCTCGTGCTCGTTGACGACGACGATGTCGATGTCGGCGAGCTCTTCCGGGGCGAACGGGGCGAACGGCGCCACCGACAGCACCACCCGGGCGCCGCGGTCGCGCGCCGTCCGTGCCGCGGCGAACACCTCGGCCTGCGGCACCTCGAGCTGGAGGAGGAGCGTATCGGCGTTGCTGAGCCCGCCGGACGGGATCTGCTCGGCCCGCACCGAGGCATTGGCCCCGGGCGAGACGACGATGGTGTTCTCGCCGTTGTCGTCGACCGTGATGATCGCGACGCCGGTGGTGCCGTGCCGCCGCGCCACGGCTTCGAGGTCGACCCCGCCGGGGCCGAGCTCGGCCAGCGCCACCTTGCCGATATCGGCGTCGCCGATCGCGCCGACCAGCCGCACCGGCGCGCCGGCCCGGGCGGCGGCGAGCGCCTGGTTGGCGCCCTTGCCGCCGGGAATGAGGGCGTAGTCCGAGCCGAGTACGGTCTCGCCCGGCATGGGCGACTTCCGGACCCGGCAGACCAGGTCGACATTGATGGAGCCGAAGACGGTGATCATGGACGCGTGCCTCCCCGTGCGGTCTTTCGGCAAGCCATAGCCGGAAGCCGGTGGCGCCGGCAATGATGCCCGCCGTCTCTCGCATCTGCGAAAAGGCGGTTTTCGCGTCCGCACAAGAACGATAAGACTAGAGGCGACGGCAAACGGAAAACGGGGCAGCGCACGTGGCAATTGGCAAGGTTCTCGTCGCGAACCGCTCGGAGATCGCGATCCGCGTCTTCCGCGCGGCCAATGAGCTGGGGCTGAAGACGGTCGCAGTGTTCTCGGAGGAGGACAAGCTCGCCCTCCACCGCTTCAAGGCCGACGAGGCCTACCAGATCGGCAAGGGCCTCGGCCCGATCGAGGCCTATCTCTCCATTCCCGAGATGTTGCGCGTCGCCCGCGAGGCCGAGGCCGACGCCGTCCATCCCGGCTACGGCTTCCTCTCCGAGAGCCCCGATTTCGCCGAGGCCTGCGCCGCCGCCGGCATCACCTTCATCGGCCCCTCGGCCGAGACCATGCGCCGCCTCGGCGACAAGGTCGCCGCCCGCAACCTCGCCGTCTCGGTCGGCGTGCCGGTGATGCCGGCCTCCGACCCGCTCCCCTACGAGAAGGACGAGGTCAAGCGCATCGCCGGCGAGATCGGCTACCCGCTGATGCTCAAGGCCTCCTGGGGCGGCGGCGGCCGCGGCATGCGCGTCATCCGCGACGAGGCCACGCTCCTCCACGACATCGACGCCGCCCGCCGCGAGGCCAAGGCCGCCTTCGGCCGCGACGAGGTCTATCTCGAGAAGCTGGTCGAGCGTGCCCGCCACGTCGAGGTCCAGATCCTCGCCGACAAGCACGGCACCATCGTCCACCTCTTCGAGCGCGACTGCACGGTGCAGCGCCGCAACCAGAAGGTGGTGGAGCGGGCGCCCGCGCCCTACCTGAGCCAGCAGGTGCGCGACGACCTTACCGGCGCGGCGATCCGGCTGGGACAGGCGGCGAACTATCGCGGCGCCGGCACGGTGGAGTTCCTGCTCGATGCCGATACCGACAAGTTCTACTTCATCGAAGTGAACCCGCGTATCCAGGTCGAGCACACGGTGACCGAAGTCGTCACCGGCATCGACATCGTCAAGGCGCAGATCAGGCTTCTGGAAGGCGCGGTGATCGGTACGCCGGAATCGGGGGTACCGAAACAGGAAGACATCCGCCTCAACGGCAATGCCATCCAGTGCCGCGTCACCACCG
>JAEVZM010000717.1 GCA_023392225.1 Pseudomonadota bacterium | reverse complement strand
GCGAAGGAGCGTGCCATGCCCCGCAGCGGGGGCGACTTGGCCTTGGCCGCAGAGCCCGCCTTCGTCGTGGTACGCTTCGGCGCGGCGCGCTTGGCAGCCGGCGCGCCGGGCTCAGCGGCGGTCGGCTCGGCGGCACGACCGCGGACCCGCCTCGTCTCCTCCATGATCGCTCCTTTACGTTGCCCGCGTATTCATAGGCTATATACGCTATCCGCTCAATGGATATGCAGGACGAGGTGAAATTGTGAGCAATCGCCTTTTCGAGCAACCGGCAACCGCCGTCGTCGACCTCCTGCGGGTGCGGGCGATCTCGCCGCGCGAGGTTCTGGATGACATTGCGCTCCGGGTCGATTCGGTCAATCCGGCGGTCAACGCGCTGGTGACGTTCTGCTACGACCGGGCGCGGGCGCGCGCGGCGGCGCTCGAGCCCAAGCACCGGCCGGAGCGGGGCGTGCTCTCCGGCCTGCCGATCCCGATCAAGGATGCCTACGCCGTTGCCGGTGTCCGGACCACCATCGGCTCGCTCGCCTATGCCGACTGGGTGCCGGACCACTCGGATTACTTCGTCGAGGCGATCGAGGCGGCCGGCGGCGTGGTGTTCGCCAAGTCCAACACGCCCGAGTTCCAGGCCGGGGCCAACACCTTCAACGAGGTGTTCGGGCGGACGCTGAACCCGTGGGACACGCGGCTCTCGGCGGCGGGCTCCTCGGGCGGCGCGGCCGTCGCCGTGGCGACCGGCATGGCGCATATCGCCCAGGGCTCGGACAACGCCTGCTCGCTCCGCTACCCGGCCTCGTTCTGCGGCATCGTCGGTCTTCGTCCGAGCCCGGGCATCGTGCCCAAGGGGCCGAGCCCGCTGCCGCACCAGGTGCTGTCGGTGATCGGGCCGCTGGCACGGAGCGTCGCCGATGCCGGTCTCGGCCTCGATGCCATGGCCCGCTTCGACCCGCGCGACCCGCGCTCGCGGCCGAATTGCGCCGGCAGCTATCGGGCCGCGGCCGAGGCGCCGGAGCGGCCGGCCCGCGCCGCGTTCTCGATGGACCTTGGCGGCGCCGCGCGAATCTCTGCCGAGGTGCGGAGCGTGGTCGAGGCGGCGATGGCGAGGCTCGTCGCGGCGGGACTCGCGGTGGACGAGGCGGCGCCGGACGTGTCGCGGGCCCGCGATGCGTTCCTGCCGATCCGCGCCTTCCAGTTCGCCGCGCTGTTCCGCGAGGCGCTGGCCGGGCATCGCGACAAGCTCAAGCCCGAGGTGGTGTGGAACATCGAGGAGGGACTGAAGCTCACCGCCGCGGACCTCGCCGCGGCCGAGGCGGCGCGGGCCGAAGCGCGGGACGCGATGGTCGGCTTCATCGGCGACCACGGCGTCCTGATCACGCCGACCGCGCCGGTGCCGCCCTATCCGGTGGAGAAGCGCTATGTCGACGAGATCGACGGCGAGACGCTCCACACCTATCTCGACTGGCTGGTGCTGGGCTTCTCGATCACGGTCACCGGCTGCCCGGCGATCTCGATCCCCTGCGGCTTCACGGCCGGCGGCCTGCCGGTCGGCCTCCAGCTCGTCGGCGCGCCCTATGGCGAGGAGCCGCTTCTCAGGACGGCCGCGTGGTGCGAGGCGGTGCTCGGTGTCGGGCCGATCGCGCCGATCGACCCCAGGACGCCGGCCGCCGGGACGCCGGCTTGAACGAGCCCTTCTCCAGCGAGCCCGGCAACTGGCGGCGGGTCGAGCCGGTCCTCCTCCTCTTCGCCGCGGGCTTCTTTATCGGCCTGATCTTCCCGCTCGGGCGCATGGCCGGCGAGGCAGGCATTCCGCCCCTGGTCTTCGCCGGCCTCGCTGCGGCCGGTGCCGCGCTGGTGCTCGCGGTGGTGACCCTTGCGAGCGGGCAGGGGCTTTCCCTCGACCGGCGGACGCTGGTCTACGCGCTGGTTGCCGGCCAGCTCACCTTTGCCATTCCGTTCGGCATGCTGGTGGTGGTGATCCCGCATCTCGGCTCCGGCATCCCCGCGATCCTCCAGTCGCTGGCGCCGGTGCTGACGCTCGCCATCGTGCTCGCCATCGGGCTCGAGCGCTGGAACGTGATGCGTGCCGTCGGCCTCGCCACCGGCGTCGCCGGCGCGCTGGTGATCCTCGTCAGTCGCAATGCCGATGCGCTCGACACCGCGGCCGGGATCGGCTGGTACCTGGCAGCATTGGTGACGCCGGTCGCACTCGCCGCCGGCAACGTCTACCGCACCACGCATTGGCCGAACGGGCGCGGCGTGCTGCCGCTCGCGACGCTGACGCTGGCCGCCGCCGCGCTCGGGCTCGGCAGCGCCGTCGCGGTCGACGCGGCGGTGAGCGGAGCGCCGGCACTGCACGGCCTTGCCGGCGGATGGTGGCTGGTGGCCGCGCAGGCGCTCGCCACCGGCATCGGCTATGCCTTCTTCTTCCGCCTGCAACAGGTCGGCGGCCCGGTCTACCTGTCGCAGATCTCCTACGTGAACACCGGCGTCGGCGTCGCCTTTGCGGTGCTGCTGTTCGGCGAGCGGCTGTCGCTGTGGGTGTGGCTGGCCGTCGCGCTGGTCTTCGCCGGCGTCGCCATCGTCAACCGCACCCGCGCTGCCGACTGATTGTGCAGCCTTGAACGACTCTTACCGATTGACAGCGGGTGAAACGCCAGTATCGTTATTTGGAATACGCTATCCACTATGTGGATACAGAGGGAGCGACCGAACGTGGTGGCCACACAGGGTCGACAGGGATGAAGCCGGCGCTCTTCGAGTACAGCGCGCCGAAGACGGTCGGGGAGGCAGTCGCGCTCCTCGCCGGTGATCCGGCCGCGGTGATCCTGGCCGGCGGCCAGAGCCTCGTCCCGGCGATGAACCTCCGGCTCGCCAGCCCCAGCCACCTCGTCGACATCCAGCACATCCCCGACCTTCGTGGCATCTCGGTCGAGAACGGCCGCATCGTCGTCCGCGCCATGACCCGCCATCGCGAGCTCGAGCAGAGCGATGCGGCACACGCCGCCAACCCGGTGATCCGCGAGGCGATGGCCCATGTCGCCCACGTGCCGATCCGCAATCGCGGCACGGTGGTCGGCAGCCTCTGCCACGCCGACGCCGCCGCCGAGATGCCGATGGTGCTGGTGCTGACCGGCGGCAGCGTCGTCGCCGAGGGCCCGAACGGCCGCCGGACCATCGCGGCGGAGGACTTCTTCCAGTTCCACATGACCACGTCGCGCGAACCCGGCGAGATGATCGTCGAGGCACACTTCCCGGTGCTGCCGGCGGGCGCTGGCGCCGCGTTCGACGAGTTCACCCGCCGCCATGGCGACTACGCGATCGCTGCCGTCGGCGCGATCGTCGGCTTCGGTGCCGATGGCCTCGCCCGTGACGTCGCGATCGCCGCCTGCGGGATCGGCTCCACCCCCGTGCGGTTGCGCGAGGCCGAGGCGCTGATCAGCGGCACGCGGGTGGGCGAGGGCGACCTCGCGGCGGCCGGGGAGGCCGCCAAGGCGGCGGTCACCGCGGCCGACGACATGCACGCGACGACGGCCTATCGTCAGCGGGTGGTGGCGACGCTGGTACGCCGCGTGGTTGGCCGAGCGGCGCAACGCGCCGGGAAAGGACGCTAGGACATGCGCCGCCCCAAGATCGCGACCCCGACCATCTCGTCCGATCCGCGGGCGCGGGTGTCGATGACCGTCAATGGCGAGACGGTCGAGCGCGAGGTCAGCGTCCGCATGCTGCTCTCCGACTTCCTGCGCCACGAGCTCGGCCTGACCGGTACCCATGTCGGCTGCGAGCACGGCGTCTGCGGTGCCTGCACGGTGCTGATCGATGGCGTCGCCGGGCGCTCCTGCCTCACCTTCGCGGTGCAGGCCTCGGGTCACGAGATCCGCACCATCGAGTCGCTCGCCGCCGAGGATGGCACGCTCCATCCGGTGCAGGAGGCGTTCCAGGACTGCCACGCCCTCCAGTGCGGCTACTGCACGCCGGGCATGATCATGAACATCGTCGGCATGTTCGAGGAGGGCGGCAAGCCCGACCTCTCCGACGAAGGCATCCGTCTCGCGCTTTCCGGCAATCTCTGCCGCTGCACGGGTTACCAGAACATCGTCGCCGCGGTCCGCAAGGCCGCGGAGAACATGCCGACAGGATAGGGAAGCTGATGGCGACACGCGCGTTTGGATCGCGGATCAAGCGGACCGTCGACCCGGCATTGCTCCGCGGCGAAGGCGCCTTCGTCGACGACATCCCGCTGACCAACCCGCTGCATGCCGCCTTCGTCCGCAGCCCCTATGCCCGGGCGCGGATCACCGCCATCGACGTCAGTGCGGCCCGCGCCCATCCCGGCGTGGTGGCGGTCTATACGGGCGAGGACATCGGCATCATCGACCGCGAGATGCCGCTGCTCATCCCGCATCCATCGATGACCAATGCGCGGACCCAGCGGCCGCTCGCCAGGGACGACGTCTTCTATGTCGGCCAGACGGTGGTGATGGTGGTCGCGGTCGACCGCTACACCGCCGAGGACGCCGCCTCGCTGGTCGAGGTCGACTACGATCCGCTGGACGTGGCGATCGACATCGAAGCGGCGGTGAAGCCCGGCGCGCCGCTCGTCCACGACACCCATCCCGGCAACGTCGCCGCCTATTACGAGCAGGTCTCTGGCCACCCGGACAAGGCGGTGCGCGAGGCCGAGCACGTCACCAAGATCAAGGTGAAGGTCGAGCGCTCGACCGCGGCGCCGATGGAATGCCGCGCCGTCGCCGCGCAGTTCGATGCGGTCAGCGGCGAGCTGACGGTGTGGGACGGCACCCAGGCGCCGATCTCGGTGCGCGGCGGCCTCGCCTCGATCTTCGGCCTCGACGAGGACAAGGTGCGGGTGATCGCGCCCAATGTCGGCGGCGGCTTCGGCCAGAAGGTGCTCCTGTTCTATCCGGACGAGCTCCTGGTTCCGATGGCGGCGATGCAGCTCGGCCGCCCGGTCAAGTATATCGAGGACCGGCGGGAGAACTTCATCGGTTCGAGCCAGGAGCGGACCCAGATCCACTCGATCGAGCTCTACGCCAGGAAGAATGGCGAGGTGATCGCGCTCCGCGACTCCTTCCTCCACGACACCGGCGCCTTCATCCCTTATGGCATCGCGGTCGCCCAGGTCGCCTCGACCTCGATCGCCGGGCCATATCGCATTCCCAATATCTGGGTCGAGTTTACCGCGGTCTATACGCCCACCGTGCCGGTGACGCCCTATCGCGGCTGCGGCCGGCCGCAGGCCTGCTTCGCCATCGAGCGCGCCATGGACCAGCTCGCCGAGGAGCTTGGCCTCGACCGGTTCGAGGTGCGGCGGCGCAACCTCGTCGGCAACGACCAGTTTCCGTGGACGCGGGAGGGGCTCCTGTTCGCCGACGGCCTCCGGGTCAGCCTCGACAGCGGCCAGTACCAGAAGGCGCTGGAGATGATCACCGCCGAGCTCCAGCCGGAGGCATTCGCCGCCGAGCAGGAGAAGGCGCGGGCGGAAGGCAAGTATCTCGGGCTCGGGCTCGCCTTCTATGTCGAGGGCACCGGCCTCGGCCCCTACGAGGGCGGGCACATCAAGGTCCACCCGATCACCGGCAAGGTCTACGTCAATACCGGCCTCACCGGGCAGGGCCAGGGCCACGAGACCGTATTCGGCCAGATCGTCGCCGACCAGCTCGGCGTCGCGGTCGACGACGTGATCCTCGTCGAGGGCGACACCCGCGCCTTCGACTGGGGCGTCGCGACCTTCGCCAGCCGCGCCGCGGTGGTCTCGGGCAACGCGATCTACAAGACCGCGCTCATCGTCCGCCAGCAGATCATCAAGGCGGCCGCCAACATGCTCGAGGCGAGCGAGGAGGACATCGAGCTCCGCGACGGCGCCGCCTGGATCCGCGGCACCGACCGCAAGGCGCCGCTGTCGGCGATCGCCACCGCCACCAACCCGCTCCGCTACGCCTTCAACGAGGCAGCGCAGGCCGCGACCCAGTTCGCGCCGGCAAGCCGTCACGACGGACCGCCGCTCGACGACGGCCAGCATCCGGGCCTCGAGGCGACCGACTACTACAGCCCCGCCTGTGCGACCTGGGCCTATGGCGTCCATGGCGCCATCGTCGAGGTCGACCCCGAGCTCTGCGACGTCAAGATC
>JAEVZM010000076.1 GCA_023392225.1 Pseudomonadota bacterium | reverse complement strand
ACAAGGGGATGATCGATGGGGCCAACGCGGCCGCCTACACGAGTGGCCTCGATGACGTGCGCATCGACAATTCCGGCAGCCTGGTCGCCGAGCTCCACGGCCTCCGCTTCGATTTCGCGACGCCGGGTGGACGCGCCCGGATCGACAATGAGGGGACGATCGAGGGGGGCAATACCGGGATCGTCTCGTTCAGCGCCGAGGGCTCTCGCGTCGACGTCCGCAACGAGAAGGGCGGGCTGATCGCCGGCGACCCGATCCACGCCGCCATCGACGTCAGCGAGCAGCTCTTCCTGCGCAACGACGGCAAGATAGCCGGCAGTGTTCTCGGTGGCGCTTTCAACGACAAGGTCACCAACCACGGCAAGCTGTCCGGCGACGTTTTTCTCGCCGCTGGTGACGACCGGCTGACCGCCACGAAGAAGATCGCCGGCGATGTCGCGCTCGGCTCCGGCGACGACAAGCTGGTGCTCAAGGGCAAGGGGAAGGTCACCGGGCTGATCGATGCGGGGCCGGGCAACGACAAGGTCGTGTTCGGCAAGGGTGCCGACAAGTTCCTGTTCGACAGCGGGCTGGATGCACTGACCAACGTCACGAGCTTCAAGAATTTTGCGTCGGGGAAAGACCACTTCTTCCTCGACGTGGATATCTTCCCCACGCTGACGGCAGGAACGCTCCTCAAGTCCGCGTTCGAGGTGGGCAAGGAGGCGAAGGACGCCGACGATCGCATCATCTACGACAAGAAGAGCGGCGCCCTCTACTACGATCCCGACGGCACCGGGGCGATGGCGCAGGTGCAGTTCGCGAGCCTCGAAAAAGGCACCAAGGTCAAGGCATCCGACTTCACCGCCGGCGAGTTCAGCTTCCTGGCGTAGCCGGTGCTTCCGCGCCAAGGGTGGCTCCCGGGCCGCCCTTGTGGTCTCGGCATTCGCGATGTTTCGGTTGTCGCTCGCCCACCCCGTCGCCTAGATTGCCGCGGGTTATAGACCGGTAGCGCCGCCTGCCGACGGGAGAGCAGACATGCCGAAGCAGACGACGGACGTGACCGGGGCCACCTACGGCATCATTTACGATGCCCCGGAGCAGACCTGGACCGTGGCCAAGGGCGTCACGGTGGGTGGCGCTTACGGATCGGTGTCGAGCGGCTTCTCGTCCAGCACGCTGGTCAACCGCGGCACGCTCACCTCGGACGGCTACGGCGTCTACTTCTCGTTCGACGGCGGCAGCGCCACGATCGTCAACGCCGGCGCCGGCGTCATCGAGGCCTATCGCGGCATCGCGGTGCTCGGTGTCGATCTCACCATCGACTTCCGCAATGGCGGGCTGATCGAGGGCTCGGAGTTCGCGGTCTCGGTCTCGGGTGCATTCGGCGGCACGTTCCGCAACAAGGGCACCATCAAGGCCGACCTGACGGCGATGGCGCTCGATGCCGCTGGCGGCTCCGACGGCATCACGATCGAGAATTCGGGCCGGATCGTCGGCGGCGACGTCGCGATCGGGGTGGACAGCTTCAGCCACTCCAAGGTGACGATCTTCAACAAGGACAAGGGCATCATCAAGGGCGGCGACATCGCCATCGGGGTGGCCGAGAAGCTGGTGCTCAAGAACCTCGGCAAGATCGGCGGGACGCTCGCCACCGGCAGCTCCAACGACAAGGTCATCAACAAGAACAAGATCAAGGGCGACGTCTGGCTCGGCGACGGCGCCGACTACTTCATCAACAAGAACAAGGCAAAGGCCGGGATGATCGATGCCGGGGACGACTTGAACGTCGTCGTCCTGGGCTTCCGCAGCGACAAGCTGCTCTTCGATTCCGCGCTCATCGAGTCCAACCGCACGACGGTGAAGAACTTCGAGTCAGGTGAGGATCGCCTGTTCCTCGACGAGGACAGGTTCACCGCGCTCACCCCCGGCCAACTCTCCAGCGCCGAGTTCCGGAAGGGGACGAAGGCGGAGGATGCCGACGACCACATCATCTACGACCAGAAGTCGGGCTTCATCTACTACGATCCGGATGGGGCTGGCGGCGCCCCGCAGGTCGCCTTCGCGGTGCTTCAGAAGGGCACCAAGCTCGCGGCGTCCGACTTCAAGGTCGGCGAGTACAGCATCCTCGACATCTGAAGAGGCGGTCCTCGGGGGCGGGATCTCAGGCCGTCCGGGCTACGCCATGGCCCGGCGGCACGAGGCGGATTGCGCTCGCCAGCTTGTCCGGGTTGAGCATCCGGTAGATCCGCGCGACGTGCTCGCCGTCGATCTCCAGCGCGGTAGCCTGGACGCGACCGCCGTCGAAGGCGCTGACATAGCCCGGCATGCCGTTGACGCGACACGGCGACCACCAGGTCGTGTCGCCCCACTTGCGCGCGATCCCGGCATAGAAGCGGGTGATGCGCTCGGCGCCGCGAATGGGGTTGACGGCCGCGAAGCGGCGCCGGCCACCGTCGCTCACCAGCACCGCGTCGCTGGCCAGCATCGCGCGGAGCGCCGTGGCATCGCCGCTGCTCGCAGCGGCAAAGAACGCCTCCGTGACGCGAGCCGCCTGCTCCGGTGCCACGGTCGCGCGGGGCCGTGCCTCCCGGACATGGCCGCGAGCCCGGACCGCGAGCTGCCGGCAGGCCGCTTCGCTCCGGCCGAGCGTCGCGGCAACCTCGTCGAAGCCGAGGTCGAAGACATCGTGGAGGATGAAGGCGGCGCGCTCGAGCGGGGTGAGCCGCTCCAGCGCGAGGAGGAGGGCGACCGAGGCATCGTGGGCCATCGCCTCGTCGCCCTGGTCCCAGAGCCCGGCGCCGTCCACGATGGGCTCGGGGAGCCACGGCCCGACATAGTCTTCGCGCCGTCGGCGGGCGGAGCGGAGCGTATCGAGCGCGAGGCGGGTCGTGACCGTCGTGAGGAAGGCGCGCACGTCGCGAATGCCGGTGGCGGCGTCGAAGCGCATGAAGGCCTCCTGGACGACGTCCTCGGCATCGGCGAGCGAGCCCAGCATGCGGTAGGCGAGCCCGGTGAGATGCCGCCGGTGGGCCTCGAACGCATCGGCCTTTGTCGGCCCGGCCTCCGTCATGCCGGGGCGCGCCTCCGGTCGTTGGGGTGGCTCATGCGGAAGCCGACGGCGATCCGGTTCCAGGTGTTGATGGTGCCGATGAGGAGCGTCAGCTGCACGATCTCGGCCTCCGAGAAGTGCGCGGGGAGGGCGTCGTAGTGGGAGTCCGGTGCGCCCGTCTCGGGCAGGCGGGTGAGGGCCTCCGTCCAGCCGAGGGCGGCCCGCTCGCGGGGCGTGTAGAGCGCGGATTCCCGCCAGGCGTCGAGCAGGAACAGCCGGGCAGGGGCTTCACCGGCGGCGATCGCATCGCTCGTGTGCATATGAAGACAGTAGGCGCAGCCGTTGATCTGCGAGGCGCGGATCTTGACCAGCTCGACAAGCGACGGCTCGAGGCTGCCTGAGCTGATCTCGGCCTCGATGGCGCGGAGCGGGGCGAAGGCCTCGGGAAGGACGGCATGGGGATGAAGGCGGGCGCTCACGTCGGATTCTCCTTTCCGGGTCGAGCGGGGAGGATCCGCTCCTATCAAGAGACGAGACAGCGCAGCGGGTTGTGACATGCCGCAAGGACAGCGGCATGGGAAGGCTATCCGGCGGCCATCGCCTGGCGCAGCTTCGCGGCATTGGCCGCCAGCACCGCCTGGTCCTCCATCTCGCCGGTGTGGGGCTTGAGCGCCACGCCGTCGAAGCGCGGGATGACGTGGAAATGGAGGTGGAACACCGATTGGCCGGCCGGTGCCTCGTTGAACTGGACGATGGTGACGCCGTCTGCATCGAAGGCCCGCATGGCCGCACGGGCGACGCGCTGTGCCGTCTGGATCACCGGCACCAGCGTCGCCGGGTCGGCATCGAGGAGGTTCCGGGAAGGGGCCTTCGGCACGATCAGCGCATGCCCCGGCCCCTGGGGCATCACGTCCATGAACGCCACGACATCGTCGTCCTCGTAGACCCGGTGCGAGGGAATCTCGCCGCGGAGGATCTTCGCGAAGATGTTCTGGTCGTCATAGCTCTTGGTCATCGATGTCACCGCTCTGCGTCCGATTGCGCAGCGAGAATGCCGTGGCCGCCCGCCGATGTCACGGCACGAGTGACCGCCGTCACCTCCGTCCCGGCGGCGCCGTGCTAACCCACGCGATGGTCGCAGGCGCGGCAACAGGCCCCTTGGTCGGTGATTACAGCGTGATCTTGACTTGAGTGGCGCGGGGCGACGGCCCGGCGGGCCGGTGCCCACGGTGAAATGAAGGCGGGGTTGCGGCCTGTGCTGCTCCCCCTCTGGTGTTGGCCGGCCGATCGCCGGAGTTTATGCCGGTCCGCGTCCCGCGACCGGCAAGTCCTGTGGTGGAGGTCGATACCGGCCGCGCCACGAAGTCGTATCGAGAGGAGTTGCTGAGAATGCCAACGCAGAGCACGGACGTCGTATCGAGCCCCTACGGCATCGCCTATACGGCCGCGAACCAGACGTGGAAGATCCTCAAGGGCGTGAGCGTCCAGGGAGACAGTGCCGGGGTCTACAGCGCCTACGCCAACAGCAAGTTGATCAACAACGGCTCCATTCTCGGCGAGGTGGCCGTCTATTTCATGGGCTCCGGCGGCACGTCCGACTATGTGGTCGAGAACCAGAAGAAGGGCGAGATCAACGGCGAGTACGGTGTCGTTGCGGCGGGCTTCCTCGGCTCGCTCTTGATCGACAACGCGGGCGAGATCGGCGGCCTCCAGTTCGGCATCTACGTCCCGATGTTCGACGCTGCGGTCAAGATCGTGAACACCGGAGAAGTCGACGGCGGGGCGATCGGCTTCTATTCCGTAGGCTCGGGCGCGGTCAGCATCGAGAACCATGGAGAGATCAGCGGCGGCCAGGCGGGCGTCGCGATGCAGATGGTCAACCCCGATTCCCCGGCGCCGAAGATCGACAACTATGGAACGATCAAGGGCTTCCAGGCCGGCGTGTATCTCCTCGGCGATGTCGACGGCATGGCCAAGGTGATCAACCACAAGGGCGCGAAGATCGAGAGCCCCGAGATCGGCATCCTGAGCCAGGACGGCCTCAAGGTCGTCAACCAGGGCAAGATCGAGGGGCATATCCTCACGGGCGACTCCCAGGACAAGGTCATCAACAAGGGGAAGATCAGCGGCTACACCGCGCTCGGCGGCGACGACGACGTGTTCAAGAGCTCCGGCAAGAACGCCAAGGCCGGCATCCTGGACACCGGCGGCGGCAACGATCTCGTCGTGTTGGGCAAGAACGCGGACAAGCTCCTGTTCAACACCGAGCTCAACGCCCTCACCAATGTCGACACGGTCAAGAAGTTCGAGTCCGGCAAGGACAAGTTCTATCTCGACGACGACGTCTTCTCGACCATCACGCCGGGGACGCTGTCGTCCTCGGCGTTCCACAAGGGCACGTCCGCCGCCGACGCGGATGACCGGATCATCTACGACAAGAAGTCCGGTGCGCTCTACTACGACCCGGATAGCGTCGGCGGCGTCGGCCAGACGCAGTTCGCCAAGCTCGACGGTGGACCGAAGCTGAAGGCCGGCGACTTCACCGTCGGCGAGTACAGCTTGCCGTTGGTCTGAGGCCCGGTCGAGGGCATCGGCCTTCACGGCCGGTGCCTTCGAGCGCGACGGGTCGGCCGGAGCCAGTCGGGCGTCCGCATGGAGCATGGCGGAGACGAATAAGGCCACGTCGGTCCCGCACGGGCGAAAAGGGGGGGCGGTTCCGCATCGGGCGCGCCCCGGGGTGTGACGGACGTCACATGGCGCAATCTGTCCTTGTGATCGCGATTGGCGGATAGTGGCCCAAAGACGTGGCTTCGCCGCGTCTTGCTGGATCAGTTCGTCCGGCCAGCTATGAGGCGGCCCGGACCATCGGAGGAAGTGGCATGCCTACACAGAGCACCGACGTTAACGGCACCCCCTTCGGCATCGACTACGCCGGTTCCGGACTGACCTGGACGATCAAGAAGGGGGTCGAGGTCACCGGCACCCTGGCCGCCGTCCACAGCATCCACTCCGACAATACGCTGATCAACAAGGGTTCGCTGTTCGGCACCACCGTCGGCGTCTATTTCGAGGGAACGGGCGGGGCGTCGAGCTCGGTCGTGAAGAACCTCGCCAGCGGCGAGATCGGCGGCCAGTACGGTATCGCGCTGACGAACTTTCAGGGTAATGCGGTCATCGAAAACGCCGGTGAGATCGACGCCGCCCAATTCGGGATCTACGTCTACGCTTTCCTCGGCTCGGCCAAGGTGACGAACGAGGGCGACATCGGCGGTCAGATTGCCGTTCAGTTCTACGGCAGTAGCGCTGCCACGGTGGAAAATCACGGCCACATCGATGGCGCCCAATACGGCGTTGTCTTCTACGGCAGCGCGGTCGGGAGCAGTGGCGCGAAGGTCGACAACTTCGGTCACATCGACGGCGGGCTCTATGCGATCGTCATCGAGGGCATATCGGGACAATCCTCCAAGGTCGTCAATCACGCCGGTGCCGTGATCGATGGGAGCATGGTCGCCATCTACTCGAGCGAGGCCCTCAACCTGAAGAACGAGGGCAAGATCAAGGGCGCGGTCGTCTCCAGCGAATACGCTGACAAGCTGGTGAACAAGGGCAAGCTGAGCGGCGACGTGGCCCTCGGCGAGGGCGATGACGTCTTCAAGAACAAGGGCGACAAGGCGAAGTCCGGCATGATCGACAGCGGGGAGGGCAACGACCTTCTCGTCCTCGCGGCGAAGGCCGAGAAGCTCGTGTTCGACTCGGCCCTCAACGCGGCGACCAATGTCGACACGATCAAGCACTTCGCTTCGGGCAAGGATGCCATCTACCTCGACGAGGACATCTTCAGCATGATCACGCCGGGCACGCTGTCGTCCTCGGCGTTCCACAAGGGCACGTCCGCGGCCGATGCGGACGACCGGATCATCTACGACAAGAAGTCCGGCGCGCTCTACTACGACCCGGATGGCGTTGGCGGCGTCGGCCAGACGCAGTTCGCCAAGCTCGACGGTGGACCGAAGCTGAAGGCCGGCGACTTCACCGTCGGCGAGTACAGCTTCGCGATATAGAGCCGATCCCCGGCGATCGATCGCTTGCGGATATCGAGACGGCGGTCCCCGCGGCCGCCGTCTCGCGTTTTTTCCCCTGCGCAGTGAAGCAGTTCACCGATCCCGGCAGTTTCGTGTGCTATCGCTCATTTGTCCGACAATGAGGGGGCCTCAGCGGCCCGCGGATGTCGGAGTCTCGTCGGCAGCCCTGCGGCGCCTCTCGCGCCATCACCGGGTCTGCTTGGTCTCACGCTGGTCGGGCCGCTAGAGCCCGGCACCTGGTGCGCTCGACGACGTGCGCCGAAGCCTTGTCTGGTTGCACGGGCGGATGGTGCTTCCTCAGATGGAGGTAGGCCGGCCGGAGACCTTTGGCACGGGATCGGCAGTCGAATGCGGCCGACACCACCGCGACCCCTCGCGCGGTCACCTACGACACCAAAGGAGATGCGATAATGCCCACGCAAAGCCACGACATCAGCGCCAGTCCCTACGCCATCGGCTACGGCGCCATAGGAGAAACCTGGAAGATCCTGAAAGGGGTCGACGTCCAGGGCACGATGGTCGGTGTCTACAGCGACTACGTCGACAGCAAGCTGGTCAACAGCGGCTCGATCTTCGGCTCCGTCGGGGTGATCTTCGAGGCGGGCGGCGCGCCCTCTGCCTATGTCGTCAACAACCAGAAGAAGGGCGAGATTGT
Source organism: Pseudomonadota bacterium (assembly GCA_023392225.1). Lineage (GTDB taxonomy): Bacteria > Pseudomonadota > Alphaproteobacteria > Rhizobiales > Kaistiaceae > Bauldia. The sequence goes on along the minus strand of JAEVZM010000076.1, from coordinate 572 downwards.
CGGCGAGGTCGGCATCAACATCGAGGACTACGCCGGGTCGGCGCTGGTCAAGAACAAGGGCGAGATTCAAGGTGCCGGGGCCGGGATCGAGATCGCAGATTTCACCGGCTCGGCCAAGATCGTCAACAAGGGCAAGATCGACGGCGGCGAGTTGGCGGTCCATGTCGAGGGATCGACCGACGTTGCGATCGTGAACAAGGGCGACATCAGTGGCGGCCTGGCGGGGATCATCCTCGATCCGGACGCCTTGGGCGCCAAAGGCCCCTTCATCGAAAACCACGGGACGATCGAGGCGTTCTACTATGGCCGGGTTATCCAGGGGGGCGCGGGCGTCGACGCCAAGGTCGTCAATCACAAGGGTGGCGTCATCGACGGCAATTTCTACGCGCTCGCCAGCGAAGACAAGCTGAGCCTCACGAACAAGGGCAAGATTGAGGGCAATATCGTTTCGAGCGACTACGACGACAAGGTGATCAACAAGGGCAAGATCAAGGGTGATGTCTCGCGCGGCGACGGCAACGACATCTTCAAGAACAAGGGCAAGGGGAAGAGCGACCTGATCGACACTGGGG
>JAEVZM010000047.1 GCA_023392225.1 Pseudomonadota bacterium | reverse complement strand
CTTCCTCGCACGCGAAGACGGTCCATGACGGTGGACATCGCCGGAGAGACAGGAGCAACGGTGCGCCCGCGCAAGCGGCGCCTGTCCGCCGAAGCCCGCGAGGCGATCTGGGGCTACGTCTTCATCTCGCCCTGGATCATCGGGTTCCTGCTGTTCTCGGTCGGGCCGATCGCCGCGACCATCTATCTGAGCTTCACCGAGTACAACGTCGTCCAGCCGCCGGAATGGGTCGGCTGGGACAACTATGTCCGCATGTTCACCGGCGACGCATCCTTCATGAAGTCGCTCGGCGTGACGCTCCACTACACGCTGGTGCGGGTGCCGTTGGTCATCGCCTTCGGCGTCGGGCTCGCCATCCTCATCAACCGGCCGAGCGCGGTGATGAACGTCTTCCGCGTCGTGTTCTATTTCCCGGCGATCATCCCGCTGGTCGCCGCGTCGATCCTGTGGCTGTGGATGCTCAGCCCGCAGCTCGGCTTCATCAACCCGTTCTTCCGCGACAGCTTCGGCATCATCCTGCCCAACTGGCTGCACAACCAGACCTGGGCGCTCTACGCGATCATCGCCCTCGGCGTCTGGCAGGTCGGCCACACGATGATGATCTTCCTTGCCGGGCTCCAGGAGATCCCGCAGGAGCTCTACGAAGCCGCCGATATCGACGGTGCCAGCACCTGGCGGAAGTTCCGCTCGATCACCCTGCCGATGCTGACCCCGACGATCTACTTCAACGTCGTCATCCTGTTCATCAGCTCGTTCCAGGTGTTCGCCGCGGTGTTCGTGATGACCCATGGCGGCCCCGCCGGCAGCACCATGGTCTACGTCATGTACCTCTACCGGCGCGGCATCGAGTTCCTGCAGATGGGCTACGCCTCGGCGCTGTCGGTGGTGCTGGTGCTGATCATCCTCGCCCTCACCATCCTGATCATGAAGACGTCGAACCGCTGGGTGAACTATGACAAGGTCTAGCCCCGCCGGACGGGCCGCGGCGGCCCCGCTGCTGAGCAGCGAGAAGCTGCGCTACGTGGTCCTCTTCGGTCTCGCGGCGATCTGGCTGCTGCCGGTGCTGCTGCTCGGCTCGACGTCGCTGAAGACCCAGGCCCAGGTGAGCGATCCCACCGCGATCATCCCCAACCCGGTCGCATGGGACAACTACTGGACCGTCCTCTTCGACATCTTCCCCTTCGGCCGCTACCTCGCCAACAGCGTCATCGTCTCGTTCTTCACGGTGGTGGGCGACGTGCTCGCCTGCTCGTTCATCGCGTACGGATTCGCCCGGCTCCGCTTCCCCGGACGGCGGTTCCTGTTCCTCCTGATGATCTCGACGATGATGTTCCCGTTCGCGATCCGGATGATCCCGCTGTTCCTGATCTTCAAGGAGATCGGCTGGATCAACACGTTCTATCCGCTGATCGTGCCGTCCTTCTTCGGCGCCCACGCGTTCTTCATCTTCCTGCTCCACGAGTTCTTCAAGGGCATCCCGGCGTCGCTCCTCGAGTCGGCGCGGATCGACGGCGCCAACGAGATCCAGATCTGGTGGCGGGTGGTGCTGCCGCTGTCGAAGCCGGCGCTGGCGGTGGTCGCGATCCTGTCCTTCGAGCAGAGCTGGAACGACTTCCTCGCGCCGCTGCTCTTCCTCAACGACACCAAGCTCTACACGCTGCCGCTCGGCCTTTTCACCATGGCCGGCAGCGACGACGTGGCCGGGCGCTGGCACCTCGTGATGGCGGCGACGGTGACCATGATCATCCCCGTCGTGATCGTCTTCGCCCTCGCCCAGAAGTTCTTCGTCAAGGGCATCACCATGTCCGGCCTCAAGGGCTAGCACCGGGCGAAAGAGCAGGAAGAGCAGAGAGAATGGCCAGCGTCACCGTAGAATCCGCCGTCAAGAGCTTCGGCACCGTCGAGGTGCTCCACGCCGTGTCGGTGGCGATCGCTGACGGCGAGTTCGTGGTCCTGGTCGGTCCGTCCGGCTGCGGGAAGACGACGCTGCTCCGGATGATCGCCGGGCTCGAGAGCGTCAGCGGCGGCGCCATCGCGATCGACGGCGAGGAGGTCAATGACCTCCCGCCCAAGGATCGGAACATCGCCATGGTGTTCCAGAACTACGCCCTCTATCCGCACATGACCGCGTCGCAGAACATCGCGTTCTCGCTCTCGGTACGCGGCGTCCGAAAGCCCGAGATCGCCGAGCGCATCGCGAAGGCGGCGAAGATCCTCGGCCTCGAGCCGTACCTTCACCGCTATCCGCGCGAGCTGTCCGGCGGGCAGCGGCAACGGGTGGCCATGGGCCGCGCCATCGTCCGCGACCCCAAGGTGGTCCTGATCGACGAGCCGCTGTCCAACCTCGACGCCCAGCTCCGCGGCCAGATGCGGGCGGAGATCAAGTCGCTGATGCAGCGCCTCAAGGCGACGACGATCTACGTCACCCACGACCAGATCGAGGCGATGACCATGGCCGACCGGATCGTCGTCATGCGCGAGGGCCGCGTCGAGCAGATCGGCACGCCGCTCGAGGTCTATGACGAGCCGGCCAGCACCTTCGTCGCCGGCTTCATCGGCTCGCCGACGATGAACCTTCTCGAGGGCCGGTTCGACTCGGCCGGCGGATTCACGCTCGGTGACGGCGGCGCGATGCCGTGCAACGGGGCTGCATCCGTGCGTCGTCCGGAGAAGCCGGTGGTCCTCGGCATCCGTCCGGACCAGCTGGTGCTTGCCGACGGTGGACTGCCCTTCACCGTCAAGGTGGTGGAGCCGACCGGGGCGGAAACCCTGCTCCTCCTCGAGCGCGACGGCACGGCGCTCAGCGTCGTGTTGCGCGAGCGGGTCGGCCTCGTGCCGGACGAGCAGGTTCCCGTCCGCTTCGAAGCCGCGGCTGCCCACGTCTTCGACGCAGAGAGCGGCAAGCGCCTCTCGGCGCGTCCATAGAAGACATATGACCTATGATGATCCCCCCAGGAGAACACCCCGATGAGGTATGACCGCGCGC
>JAEVZM010000713.1 GCA_023392225.1 Pseudomonadota bacterium | reverse complement strand
GAGCAGCGCCTTCGACTTCGCCGGCGTCGGCGCCGTGCTCGCCGGGCTCGAGCAACGCTGCCACGCGTTCCTCGACAAGACCGGCCCCGACGCCGAGCTGGTCGGCATCGACTGGACCACCGAGGCCCGCTACCTCGACCAGGCCTGGGAGATCGAGGTGCCGCTCCGCGCGAGCCGCATCGGGACGGCCGACGACCTCGCCGCACTGGTCGCCGACTTCCACGACACCCACCAGGAGATCTTCGCCGTCAGCGATCCCGGCGCCGAGGTCGAGATGATCGGCTGGAACGCGACCATCCGCTGCCGCATCGGCTCGCCCGCCCCCGGACGGCTCGCCGCCTCCGGCACCGCCAGGGCGACGCCCACCCGGCGGGTCTACTTTGCCACCACTGGCTGGGTCGAGGCGAGCGTGCACGACTTCGAGACGCTGCCGGAGGGCACCGAGGTGGCCGGACCGGCCATCGTCGAATCGGGCTTCACGTCCGTCGTCGTCGAGCCCGGCGCCCGCGCCCGGCGCGATGCGGGCGGCACGCTGATCATCGCGGTTCGCTGAGGAGGGGAAAGACGATGACCATCGCCAACAGCATGAGCGGCGTCCAGCTCGCCGTCCTCACCGCCCGCTTCGAGGGCATCGCCCGCAAGATGGCCAATACGCTGCAGCGGACCGGCCGCTCGGGCATCCTCACCATTGCCCGCGACTTCTCCTGCGTGATCCTGACCGCCAAGCACGAGCTGCTCACCGCCTCCGACAGCCTGCCGATCCACGTGCTGCGCGGCCCCGAGGTGATGGCCCGGACCATGCCCGACAACCACCCGGTGCTGCGCCGCGGGGACGCCTTCCTCCACAACTCGCCCTATCACGGCTGCACCCACCCGGCCGACCACAGCATCCTCGTGCCGGTGATCGACGACGAGGGCATCCACCGCTTCACGGTGCTCGCCAAGGGCCACCAGGCCGACTGCGGCAATGCCCTCCCGACCACCTATATGGGCGCCGCGAAGGACGTCTATGCCGAGGGCGCGCTGATCTTCCCCGCCGTCCGCATCCAGTCGGACTACCAGCACGAGATGGACATCGTGCGCATGTGCCAGATGCGCATCCGCGTGCCCGACCAGTGGTGGGGCGACTACCTCGCCACCCTCGGCTCGGCCCGGGTCGGCGAGCGCGAGGTGCTGGCGCTCGGCCGCGAGGTCGGCTGGGACGTGCTCGAGGCCTATGTCGGCCAGTGGTTCGACTACAGCGAGGACCGCATGAAGGAGGTGATCCGCACCATCTCGCGCGGCCGCCTCACCCGCTCCGCCCGCCACGACCCGTTCCCCGGCACGCCGGACGACGGCGTCGAGATCAAGGTCACCGTCGACGTCGACCCCGAGAACGCGATGATCGAGGTCGACCTCACCGACAATCCCGACTGCATGGAGAACGGCATCAACCTCTCCGAGGGCTGCGCCCGCTCGGCGCCGATGGTCGGCATCTTCAACTCGATCGACCATACCGTGCCGAAGAACGAGGGCAGCTTTCGTCGTATCCGCGTCCATCTCCGCGAGAACTGCTGCGTCGGCATCCCGCGCCACCCGACCTCGTGCTCGGTAGCGACCACCAACCTCGCCGACCGCGTCGCCAACCCGGTGCAGGGTATCCTCGCCGAGCTCGCCGACGGGCTCGGCATGGCCGAGGCCGGCGCCTGCATCCCGCCCTCCTCCGGCGTGGTCTCGGGCGTCCATGACGGCGAGCCCTTCGTCAACGAGGTCTATCTCGGCTGCACCGGCGGCGCCGGCACGCCGACCACCGACGGCTGGCTGACCATCATGCATGTCGGCAATGCCGGCATGTGCTACCAGGACTCGATCGAGATCGACGAGCTGCGCCACCCGATCTTCGTCCATGCCCGCCGCCTGATGCCCGACACCGAGGGCGCCGGCCGCACCCGCGGCGCGCTGTCGGCCTACTCGGAATTCTCGCCGCTCGATTGCGCGATGACCGTCGCCTATGTGAGCGACGGCAACGCCAACCCGGCCCGGGGCGTTCGCGGCGGCCTCGCCGGCGGCGCCTCCTCGCAGTTCCTCCGCCACGCCGACGGCCGGCTCGAGCCGGTCCCCGGCTGCGCCGAGGTGCTGGTCGGGCCGGACGAGGCGATGGTCTCGATCAGCTGCGGCGGCGGCGGCTATGGCAGCCCGCACGAGCGCAGCCCCGAGAAGGTGCTCGACGACGTCCGCGAGGGCTGGGTCAGCCGCGCCCGCGCCGAGTCGGTCTACGGCGTCGCCATCGGCGAGGACATGGCACTCGACGAGGCCCGCACCCGCGCGCTTCGGGGATCACCGTCCGCTTGAAGCGGTTGGAGTCGAGCCTGCCCCCTCCGCGGCCCGCCTGCCGGCGGGCACCTCAGGATGAGGAAGTCTATGAACGCCCCCCGGGGCCGCCAGCCTCCTCATGCTGAGGAGCTTCGCGACGCGAGGCCTCGAAGCACGCAGGTCTACGGCCCGCGGAGGAAGTCGAAGTCGCAGCCCTCGGTCGCCGGCAGCACGGTCCGCGCATAGAGCGCGGCATAGCCCCGCTCGGCCTCGGCCGGCGGCGGCGGCAAGTCGGCCCGCCGGCGCTCCAGCTCGGCCGGCGCGACCAGGAGGTCGATGGTGCCGCGCGATGCCGAGAGCGCGATCCGGTCGCCGCTCCGGACCAGCGCCAGCGGCCCGCCGACCGCCGCCTCCGGCGTGACGTGGAGGACGATGGTGCCGAAGGCGGTGCCGCTCATCCGCGCGTCGGAGATCCGGACCATGTCCTTGACGCCCTGCGCCGCGAGCTTTTTGGGGATCGGCAGGTAGCCCGCCTCGGGCATGCCGGAGGGGCTGCGCGGGCCGGCGTTCTGGAGCACCAGCACGTCGTCCGGCCCGACGTCGAGGTCGGGGTCGTCGATCCGTGCCTCGAGGTCCTCGAGCGAGGCGAACACCACCGCGCGGCCGGTGTGTTCCATCAGCGCCGGGGTTGCGGCGCCGCGCTTCAGCAGCGCGCCGCCCGGGGCGAGCGTGCCGGTGAGGCCGATCAGCCCGCCGTCGGGCGCGAGCGGCGCCTCGCGGGAGCGGATCACCGCCCGGTCGACATAGCGGCCGGACTCGCGCGCCAGCCGCTCCCGCAGCGTCTCGCCGGTGATCGTCGGCGTGTCGAGGTGGAGGAGCGGCGCAAGCTCGGCGAGCACCCCGCCCATGCCGCCGGCGGCGTGGAGATCCTCCATGTAGTTGTCGCCGATCGGCTTGAGGTCGACCAGTGTCGGGGTGTCGGCGGCAAGCCGGTTGAGGTCGTCGAGGGTGACTCGGATGCCGTTCCGGCCGGCGATGGCGGTGAGGTGGATCACCGCGTTAGTCGAGCCCGACAACGCCAGCAGCACCCGGAGCGCGTTCTCGACCGACTCGCGCGTCACCAGCGCCCTCGGCCGGATCGGCTCGGCGATGAGCCGCGCCGCGCGCCGTCCGGACTCTTCCGCGATCCGCATCCGGTCGGCATGGACCGCCGGCGCGCTCGCCGAGCCCGGCAGGCCGAAGCCGAGCGCCTCGACCAGGCACGCCATGGTGCTCGCCGTGCCCATCACCGCGCAGGTGCCGGCGGAGACCGCGAGATTCCCCTCGACCTCGGCGATCTCCTCGCTCGACACCCTGCCGCCGCGATAGGCCGCCCAGAAGCGGCGGCAGTCGGTGCAGGCGCCGAGCCGCTCGCCGCGGTAGCGGCCGGTCATCATCGGCCCACCGACCAGCATCACCGCCGGCACGTCGGCCGAAACCGCGCCCATCAGCGCCGCCGGCACGGTCTTGTCGCAGCCGGCCATCAGCACCACCGAATCCATCGGCTGGGCGCGGATCATCTCCTCGACGTCCATCGCCATGAGGTTCCGGAACTTAAGGCTGGTCGGGCTGAGGAACGCCTCGCCGAGCGAGGTGACGGGAAAGGCGAGTGGCAGCGCGCCCTCGGCCAGCACGCCGCGCTTCACCGCCTCGAGCAGCTCGGGGAAGTGCCGGTGGCAGTTGTTGAAGTCCGACCCGGTGTAGCAGATGCCGACCACCGGCCGGGCGAGCATCTCGTCGGAATAGCCCATGGACTTGGCGAACGAGCGGCGGAGATAGGCCGCGAACGCGCGGTCGCCGTAATTGGTCAGCCCCCGGGCCAGGCCCCGCGGCGGTGCATCCTTGCTCATGGCACGTCCTCCCCGCCGAGGGACGTCCACCCTCTCGGGGGCGCCGTCAAGTCCCCCGTGGCGCGATCCCGCAGCCTTTCAGCACGACGCCGATGATCGTCTCCGCGGCGCGGTCGAAGTCGCGGACCGTCAGCCGGCGGGTCTCGAGGTGGGTCTCGGCGAGGATCTCGTAGTCGGCATAGTACTGCGTCGTCGCCCAGATCATGATGAAGAGATGCGCCGGGTCGACCGGGTCCATCTTGCCCGCCTTGGCCCAGGCCTCGAACACCGGCGCCTTGCGGAGCGTCACCTTCAGCATGTGCGCCCGATCCTTGCGGCTGAGGAAGCGGCCGCCATGCACCGCCTCGTTGGCGAACATCCGCGACTGCGCCGCATGCCGGCGCGAGAAGTCGAGCTTGGCACGGATATAGGCGGAGAGCGCCTCGGCCGGCTCGCGCTCCGGGTCGAGATGGTCGAGCGCCCGGTCCCACTCGTCGATCAGGTCGCCGATGATCGTCCGGTAGATCGTCTCCTTGGAGCCGAAATAGTAGTAGACGTTGGCCTTGGGCAGCCCGGCGCGCTTGGCGATCTCGGCGATGCTGGCGCCGTCATAGCCCTTCTCGATGAACACGCCGATCGCCGCCCCGAGGATCGCCTTCTTGTTGCGGGCGGCGATGCGGCTGTCGCCGGCCTCGCCGTTCCGCACGCCCTTCTCCTTCGCCATCTCCGCACCCGTCTCCACGCCGGCGGGGCGAACTGTCGCCGAGGGCGAGGCCGGATGTCCTTATGGAAAGTGGACGCAGGCGTCAGGTCCGGCGTGATGAAAAGTTGACGCCACCGTCAGCTTTCGCCTATCGTCGGCCATCGGCGACGAGCGGGCGAGGACCATGGCACAGGCTCTCAACGAGGCGATGCGGGAGATTCTCGCCGGCTGGCACCACGACCTCGACCGGAACTGGCAGCCGATGCTCGCCGGCGTCGAGCCGGACTATGACGCGATCGATCCGGCGCTCGTGCTGGAGGCCTGGGAGCCGGTGTTCCCGCCGCGCCGCGGTCGCATCTACCCCGGCGCGCCGAAGGGTGCCCACATGCTGCGCGGCTTCGACGGCATCGCGCCGGCGGACGTCCGCGTCGTCATCCTCGGCCAGGACCCCTATCCCTGTGCCGCATTCGCCACCGGCCGCGCCTTCGAGGCCGGCAACGTCGCCCGCTGGCGCGAGCTCGAGAAGATGTTCTCGAAGAGCATCCGCACCTGGCTGCAGCTCGTCGTCGCCGCCCGCACCGGCGATGCGCGCTACGCCGCCTCGGTCGCCGACTGGGATCGGACGATCGCCGACATCGAGGCCGGCCGCGTCGCGGTCGAACCGGCGGCGGAGATCATGGACCCCTGGGTCCGCCAGGGCGTCCTCCTCCTCAACTCGTCCTTCACGCTCAGCCGCTTCCAGGTCGCCGGCGACCCGCACCAGACCGACGGCCACCTGCCGCTGTGGCGCCTGGTGATCGCCGCCGTGCTCCGCACCCTTGCCGACCGCGGCACGCCGACCGTGTTCATGGCCTTCGGCGGCCAGGCCGCGCAGGCGCTCGCCGCCGCCGGGCTCGAGGAGGGCATCCACGGCAGCAACGCCGTCATCCTCCGCGAGCATCCTGCCTTCGCCGAGAAGGTGCTCGCCTTGGAGAACCCGTTCCTTGCCTGCAACGCCGCGCTCGCCGCCCTCGGCGCGGCGCCGATAGGGTGGTGACCGCCATGGCCCGGGCCGACACCTACGATTACATCGTCATCGGCGCCGGCTCGGCCGGCTGCGTCCTCGCCAACCGGCTCTCCGCCGACCCGGACGTCTCGGTGCTGCTCATCGAGGCCGGCGCGAAGGATCGCCATCCGCTCGTCCGCCTGCCGATGTTGATGGGCAAGCTGATGCACTCGGGCATCTACAACTGGCGCTTCGACACCGAGCCGGAGCCCGAGCTCGACAACCGCCGCATCTACTGGCCGCGCGGCAAGGCGCTCGGCGGCAGCTCGACCATCAACGGCATGATCTATGTCCGCGGCAACGCCGCCGATTACGACCGCTGGGCGCAGATGGGCAACCCTGGCTGGTCCTATGCCGAGGTGCTGCCCTACTTCCGCAAGTCCGAGACGCACGCCCAGCGCCGCGACGATTTCCACGGCGGCGACGGGCCGCTCTCCGTCACGCGGGCGCGAGGGCGGAACCCGCTGTTCGACCGCTTCGTCGCGGCCGGGGTCGAGGCCGGCTACGAGCGCAATGACGACTTCAACGGCGCCAGCCAGGACGGCTTCGGCCGCTACGACTTCACCATCCGGAACGGCAAGCGCCACAGCACGTCGCGCGCCTTCCTCCGTCCGGTCATGCGCCGCCCGAACCTCACCGTCGTCACCCATGCGCTGACCGAGCGCATCGTCGTCGAGAACGGCCGCGCGGTCGCGGTCGACTATGCCCGCGGCGACGCCCGCCACCGGGCCATCGCGGCACGCGAGATCGTGCTCTCGGCCGGCGCCATCGGCTCGCCGCAGATCCTGATGCTCTCCGGCATCGGCGACGCGGACGCCCTCAAGGCCCACCGCATCGCCCCGGTGCACCACCTCCCCGGCGTCGGTAGGAACCTCCAGGACCACGTCGACTGCTGCCTCGTCTACGAGATCACCGAGCCGGTCTCGCTCTACAGCGACCTCCGTGCCGACCGGATCACCTTCGCGGTGATCCGCGGTGCCCTCTTCGGCGAGGGCGTCACCACCACCTTCCCCTACGAGGGCGGCGCGTTCCTCCGCTCCCGCGACGGGCTGATGGCGCCCGACATCCAGGCCCATTTCATGCCGGCGCTGGAGAAGACCGCCAACCTCCACTGGCCGAAGCTCCGCTCGACCGCCCGCGTCGGCGACAACCACGGCATCACGATCCGGGTGGGTCCGGTGAACCCGGAATCGCGGGGCCACCTGACGCTCCGCTCCGCCGACCCGCGCGACCCGCCGAAGATCTTCGCCAACTACCTCGCCACCCAGTTCGACAAGGACACCACCATCGCCGGCGTGCGGCTGCTGCGCGAGGTGATGCGCCAGCCGGCCTTCGCCGACATCATCGGCCCCGAGCTCGCGCCTGGGCCGGAGAAGGTGTCGGATGCCGACCTCATCCAGTGGCTCCGCCAGGCCGGCGGCACCACGCTTCATCCCGTCGGCACCTGCCGGATGGGACCCGACGAGGACGCCGTGGTCGACCACAGGCTCCGCGTCCGCGGCCTCGACGGCCTCCGCGTCGCCGACGCCTCGATCATGCCGATCATCTCCTCGGGCAACACCAACGCCCCGACCATCATGATCGGCGAGAAGGCCGCCGACATGATCCTCAACGACCGCTGAAAGAAGGACCGAACCGTTGCTGATCGAGCACCGCACCTACACCTTCCGCCCCGGAACGCTGGCCCCCTGGCTCAAGAAGTACGAGGCCGAGGGCCTGCCGATCCAGAAGCGCCATCTCGGCACCTTCCTCGGCCTTCTCACCACCGAGTTCGGCAACGTCCACCAGACCGTGATCCTGTGGGGCTGGGAGAGCCTCGACGAGCGCGACCGGAAGCGCGCCGCGATGAACGCCGACCCGGAGTGGCAGGCCTATATCAACGCCATCTGGGCGATGAACGCGATCGAGACGCAGGAGGTGAAGATCCTCCGCCCGACCGCGTCCTCGCCCCTCGGCGCGTGACCGGCTAGCCGCCGCGGAGCGTGCTTCGAATCAGCTCGAATTCCTCGGTCGAGATGTAGGGCGTGAATTCGCACAGCTGGCCGAGCGCGCTCGGTGAGCAGTTCTCGCCGTCCGGCTGGTTGAGCCCGATCAGCTTGAAGTTGCCGGCCGGATCGCGGTCGAAGAACCAGGTCGCGATCTGCCCGTCGTCGAGCCGCCGGCCGCGCTCGACCGACCAGCTCCACGGCATGGTGCCGGCGATCGCCGGGTCGGGATGGGCGAAGGTGCAGTCCGCATCCATGCCGCAGCGCCGCGTCACCGTGCCGGTGGTGAGCGAGACCTGGAGCTGCGCGAAGGCCGCATAGGCCGGGTCGTCGTCGGGCCGCGAGGCGCTCCGGAACATGCAGCGCGGCCCGGCCCGGGTCGCCTGGCAGAAACCGTTCGATTCGAGCCACTGGTGCGGGTTGAGGACGATGGTGCTGAGGTTGCCACCTGCCTCGTAGAACTCGACATGGGGCAGCGGGTTCTTGACCCCCGCCTCGGCCGGTCCCACCGTCATCGGCGTCACGCTCGGCTCGGTCGCCACCCAGCCCGCCGGCAGGCGGAAGGTGAGCCCGGTCCCGGCGTCGGTGACGTCGCACGGCTTCGCCTTGAGGCAGTGATAGGCATAGTCGGTCCAGGGCGTGCCGTCGGTCTCGCCGTCGGGGCCGTGTCCGTCGTCCGGGTCGCCGGCCACCGCCGTCGTGGCGGCGCCGGTCGCGTCGTCATTGACCACGCCGACATCGATGGCGACCCGCGCCTTCTCGACCCGCTCGCCGCCGGCGTCATAGCCCTTGTAGACCAGGTCGTAGGTGCCCGGCTCGGCCGGCGCCAGCAGCGGCTGGCCGGCGGCATATTCATGCAGGTAGCGCCCCCAGTCGATCTGGGCCTCGCCCTTCCAGATCTCGATCGAATCGTTGCGGAGCTGGCTGCCGGTGATGTCGAGCGCGATCGGCGACCCCGGTGCCACCGACGGCGGCGCCTGGAGCATGACGGCCGGATCGGCCTCCGTCTCCATGACCAGCTCGGCGAGCGGCTCGCCCGCCCAGGTCTCGAGGCGCAGCAGGTAGCGTCCGGGCGCGGCCGGAAGGGTGATCGCGGCCTCCTTCACCCCCTCGGCACCGTCGAGGGTCGAATAGGTGATCGGCTCGCCCGCAGCGCCGTCGCCGCCCATCCCGTAGAGCCGGAGCGCCAGCGCCGCGCCCCCCTGCTCCAGCCCCGCCTGGGTGACGCGGACGTCGATCACCGCGGCCTCGCCGATCGCGGCATAGGGTCCGCGGTCGCGGATGGTCGCCATCGGCACGGGACCCGCCGCCGGGGTATCGACCTCGGCCGTCGTCCGGGCCAGCGCCTCGGCGAGCGCAGTACCGTCCTCCGCGCGGAGCAGGAGGCCGCCGGTCCGGTCGGGCACGCAGGCGAGCGTATCGACCTCGTCCTCGGTCAGCCCGAAGCCGACGACATGGGCGCGGATGCGGATGCCCGCCGCCGCCAGCTCCTCGGCGACCATGCAGGGGCTCACGCCACAGGTCTCGAGCCCGTCGGTGACGAGCACGATATCGGCCTCCTCGGCCGTCGGCGGGATGGCGCCGGCCGCCATGCGGAGACTCTGGCCGAGCGGCGTCTTGCCCTTCGGCGCGATCTTGCTCAGCCGTGTGGCCAGCGCGCCGCCGTCCTGGACCCCGACCGGCGCGATCAGCTCGATATCGCCGCAGTCGCCCTTCCGGTTATGGCCATAGGCGATGACGCCGAGCGGCACCGAGCCGTCGCGCGAGGCGAGGAACCCGGAGAGGACGTCCCGCGCCACCTCGATCTTGGTGCGCCCCTCGGGCAGCTCTCCCCACATCGAGCCCGACGCGTCGAGGATGAGGACGGTCGCCCGGTCGCTGCCCGCCGCCTCCGCCTGGGGAGCGGCGGCAACGACGGCGAGGAGCACGAAGGCGATCAAGCGCGCGATCACGGGGGCGATGGCAAGACGGATCATCCGGGCCTCTTCTGCGTGGGAGGCGGCACGCAGGGCGCGCGCCACGTCGAATCGAAACGGCAGGGCGAGGAATCTACCGGCGGGCGCGGCCCTGCTCTTGGGTTGGACGGTAGCGGACCATGGCCAGGCGGAACAACCCGCCTCAGCCGAGCAGGCGCGCGAGCGCCTCGGCCCGGACGTCGGAGGGCGTTGCGCCGAAGCGGCGGCGGAACGTCGTGTTGAACCACGACAGGTCGCCGAAGCTGGCCTCGAGCGCGATCGCGGCGATCGTCTGCGCGCCGCGAGCCGGGTCGCGGAGGAGGCGATGGGCGCGCAGCAGCCGACAGTCGAGCACGTATTGGCGGAAGCTGGTCCCCTCGGCCGCGAACAGCGCCCGGACGTAGCGCTCGGAGATGCCCTCGCGCCGCGCCACGTCGCTGATCGAGAGCCGCATCGTGCCGAGGTTCCGCGCGATGTCGGCCTTCACCGCACGGAGCCGCGCCGCGCGAACGCCCCGTCCTGCCGCGACATGCGCGGTGTCGCGATCGGTGCCGAGGGCGACCAGCGCCAGGTCGTGGACATGGGCCGCACCGAGCGCCATCGCCTCCGGCGACAGCCGGTCCGCGGCGGCGTGCAGGCTGCGGGCATAGGCGAGGAGCAACTGCCACTCGGGCGTGACCGGACGGAGCCGCCGGAGCGAGCGATTGAGGCCGTCCGTCGCCGGCGCGAGCAGCGCGCGCGGCACCGAGACGTAGAATGCCTCGGTCCGCTCCTCGATGAAGCGGACCGTGCCCGGCACCTCGTTCGGGTCCATGTAGATCGAGCCCGGCGCGCAGGCTACCGCCTCGCCGCCGCTCTGGTGCATGCCATAGGCCCCGGCGAGCGGCGCATGGATCATGACGTTGTCGCCGGACTCGGCCGCCAGCGCAGCCGTTCGCACCGCCGTCGAGGATGAGTGCGCGCCCCAGCCGGTGATGAGGCCGGGCAAGACGCCGATCGTCGTCTCCGAGCTGAACCCGGTCGGGTCGTCCGGCGTGATCTCGAGCTTGCAGATGTGCGAGACCGTGTCCTGGAACGCCGCCACGCGGTGCGCCGCGTCGAACTCCGCCGAAGTGATCGAGATGCGTGTCATCGCCTGCCTGCCTCGCGGGCATTGTCGCCGCTTCGATACCGGGCCCGCAACCCGCGATTCCCGCGACGAGCCTCTAGCCGGCGACGTCGATCCTCGGGCCGGAGGCCGTCTCCCGGCGCCAGCGGCTCGGCGAGGCGCCGCAGCTCTTCCTGAAGACGCGGACGAAGTAGCTGACGTCGTCGAAGCCGAGCCGGCGCGCCACCGCGCCGACGCCGAGATGGGGATCGCGCAAGAGGGTCCGCGCCTCCTCCATCCGCTGCGCCCGGTGGTAGTCGAGCGGGCCGCAGCCGAAGCGGGCCCGGAACAGCGCACCGAGGTGGCTGTAGCTGGTGCGGGTGGCGCGGGCGAGCTCGGCGGCGCTCACCGGCTCGGCGACCCGGGCGTGAAGGTAGTCGAGCGCCGCCGCGAGCCGGGGGTGGAGCGAGCGCAGCCGGTCGCTCCGGCGCTCGATCTCGGCGATGTCGGCAAGAATGGCGAGGAGCAGCGCGTCCGCCACCGGTCCCGGCGCCTCGGGCCGGCCGTCATGGAGGGCGCAGAGATCGCCGAGCCAGCGCCGGACCCGGTGGCCGGTGCCGACCGCGATCGTCCGCGCCCCGGTGTCGATCATCGCCCCGGCCCCGGCATAGAGGACGCAGATGTTCTCCCACGGTCCCTCGCCGGAAAGCGCATGCGGCCGGCGTGGCGGCAGCACGTAGAGATCGCCCGGCACCGCATCGAGCACCTGGCCGTCGACCGTCACCGTGGTCCGCCCGCGGGTGCAGAACACCAGTTCCGGCTCGTCATGGGCATGGGCCGCGACGCTGCCACCGTCGAACTGGCGGTCGTGGCAGCGCGCCGCCCAGCGGAGCCGCGGCAGGTCGACGACACGGGCGCGCGTCGCCTCGGCGCGCGAGCCCTCGGTGACGAGCGGCGCCGGCAGCGGGATCGGCACCGTCGTCCGCCGTGCGGGCACCAGATCGTCCCTTTCGCCCCGCATCCGCCCCCGAGCCTCCGGCGCGCCAGTCCCGCCGCATGCCGCAACGCGGAAAAATCATTGAATAGTGCTATTCGAAAATCAATCCGTGCCTTGCGGAGCCTTTTCCGCGCGGTGTTTGATGAGGGATTGAGGGCTGCATCCGGCCATGGGCGGGGATCGGCCGGTTTCGAACGGAGGCCGCGATGAGCACGTCAGATAATCCCAGTTTCGGAGCAGGCGCCCTGTCGCGCCGGGGCTTTCTCAAGACGACCGCCGGTGCCGCGCTGGTCGGCGGCGCCGGCAGCCTCCTCCTCCCCCGGCTCGCCGCGGCGCAGGACGGCGGGCTGGTCGCCCTGGTCCACACCCAGGCCGCCGGCGACAACGGCCCGGTCGATTCGATGATCGCCTCCCTCAAGCAGCTCTCCGACGAGCAGGGCTTCCCGACCCGCGCCATCTACGCGCAGGATTCGGCGACCTTCGCGCAGATCTTCGAGAGCCTCGCCGAGGCCGGCGCCAAGGTGATCGTGTCGACCTTCAACGAGGTCGCCGAGCCGATCAAGGCGCTCGCGCCGAAGTACCCGGACACGAAGTTCATCCAGCTCTTCGGCGACCCCTTCGAGCCGACGATGCCGAACGTCGTCACCGTCTCCTACGACTACTATCTCGGCTGCTACCTCTCCGGCCTCTTCGGCGCCAAGGTCTCGAAGTCGGGCAAGCTCGGCTATATCGGCGGCGTCAGCCTGCCGCCGCTCAATGCCGACCTCAACGCCATCAAGGCCGCCGCGGCGAGCGTCAGCCCGGACATCACCGTCACCGGCGCCTTCGCCGGCTCGTTCCAGGACCCGGCAAAGGGCCAGGAGATCTCGACCCAGATGTTCCAGGACGGGGTCGACTACATCCAGACCGATGCCGCGGCGACCGACACCGGCATCATCCAGGCCGCCAACGAGGGCGAGGGCCGGATGGTCAGCGCCGGCTCGCGCGCCCAGTTCCCGCTCGGCCCCCAGTCGGTGATCGCCATCGTCGAGCTCGACTTCGGCAAGTCGCTCTACAACGAGGTGTCGAAGGCGATCGGCCCCGATTTCAAGGGCGGCCACGTCGCCTCCGGCCTCGGCACCGGCGTCATCGACTTCGTCCTCTCGCCCGACTTCGAGACGGCCGGCCCGGCCGATCTCGTCGCCAAGGCCAAGGAAGTCTGGCCCGAGATCGAGAAGGCCCGCGCCGACATCATCGCCGGCACGCTCGAGGTGCCGTTCAACACCGAGTTGTGAGGTTCGCGCGAATTGGCCCGAACGCGACACCCTCGCGCCGAGGGGCGAGGCCGAAGGCCGCGCCCCGCAGCACGCGACGACATCAACCCAAGGTGCCTCCCGGGCGAACTCTGAGAGCGGCATGAAAGAGATCGACTTCGACCACCACGCTCCCGACTTCAGCGCGAAGAAGTACGGTCTCTACGAGAGGATGCGGGCGGAGTGCCCGGTGGCGTACTCCGCCGCGCATGGCGGCTACTGGCTGCTGTCGCGCTACGACGAGGTGTTCGCGGTCGCCCGCGACGACGCCACCTACTCCTCGGCGCGCGAGGTGGTGGTGCCGCCGACCAATGTCGGCAAGCTGATCCCTCTCCAGGCCGACCCGCCGGAGCTGAACCGCTACCGGGCCTTCCTCATCCCCTACTTCTCGCCGGCAGCGATGACCCGGATCGAGCCGTTCGTCCGCACCGTGGTCGAGCGCGCGATCGACGGCTTCATCGAGCGGGGCGAGGCGGACGTCGTCGCCGAGCTCGCCAACCCGGTGCCGTCCTCGACCACCATGCACCTCCTGGGCATGGACCCGGCCGACTGGCACGTCTTCGCCGACCCGATCCACACCGCCGGCTATTCGCGGCCCGGCTCGCCGGAGAACCTCGCCGCCACCGAGGAGATCGTCGCCTTCTCGAGGCGCCTCGAGGACGAGGTCGACGCCCGCATCGCCGAACCGCGCGACGACATGATCTCCGGCCTCCTCGCCGCGCAGTCGCGCGATGGACGCAGGACCACCCGGCAGGAGGTGATCGACCTCGTCCGCATGGTCATCTTCGGCGGCATGGACACGGTGATGGCGGCGGTCAGCAACATCTTCGTCGCCCTCGGCAACCGCCCCGACCTCCAGGCGCGGCTCCGCG
This sequence comes from Pseudomonadota bacterium, assembly GCA_023392225.1. Classification (GTDB taxonomy): domain Bacteria; phylum Pseudomonadota; class Alphaproteobacteria; order Rhizobiales; family Kaistiaceae; genus Bauldia. The sequence continues at coordinate 7,694 of JAEVZM010000713.1, read as the reverse complement.
CCGAGCCCGCCCTGATCCCCACCGCCGTCGAGGAGTTCCTGCGCTACGACGCCCCGGTCCAGGGCTTCGCCCGCACCGTCACCCGCGACGTCGAGATCTGCGGCCAGCCGATCCCGACCGGCGACACCGTCTTCATGCTGTGGGCCAGCGCCAACCGCGACGAGGCCGCCTTCGGGCCCGACGCGGGCGAGCTGGTGCTCGACCGCACGCCCAACCGCCACATGACCTTCGGCGTCGGCGCCCATCGCTGCCTCGGCGCGCCGCTCGCCCGGATCGAGCTCCGTATCGTGCTCGAGCAGGTCTTCGCCCGCCTGCCCGACTTCACGGTCGACCTCGACCGCGTCGTCGAAGCCGACACCATCGGTATCGTCTACGGCCGCCGGCAGGTGCCGATCCGCTTCACCCCCGGAGCGCGCCTCGCCGCCGCGACCTGACGCCAGGCCGCTCCGACCGCTGCTGCGCCGGCTCTCGGGCCGCTGCTCAAGCAAATGGCATTCCGGGGAAAAGTTGACCAATGCGTCAAGTTTGCGACAGTCAAAGTTGACCATTCGGTCAACTTGCGTCTATCGTCCCTGCTTGTCGCGAGCCGGGAGGTTATTTCCGATGCGTTTCGAGATGCCGACCCTGCATCCGAGCCGCCCTGGCGCGCCACAAGTCCAGCCATCGCTTTCCATGATGCCGCCCGCCGGGCCTGCCGCCATGCAGGTCCGCTCCGGCATGGAAATCGCATGGATGGGCGCTTTTCGCGGGTGAGCGTTTCGACCACAATCGGACAGGACAGCGGGCGCGCTCCGGCGGCCCCGAGGCGAGGGGAATGAAGAGATGAAGAAGACGGGATTCGAGCTTGGCCCGGTATCGCGCCGGAGCTTCCTCAAGACCACCGCCGGCGCCGCGCTGGTCGGCGCCACCGGCACGCTGAGCCTGACCGGCCTCGCCCGCGCCGAGGGCGGCCTGGTCGCCCTGGTCCATACCCAGGCGGCCGGCGACAACGGCCCGATCGACTCCATGATCGCGGCGCTGAAGAAGCTCTCCGAGGAGAAGGGCTTCCCGAGCCGCGCCATCTACGCCCAGGATTCGGCGACCTTCCCGCAGATCTTCGAGAGCCTCGCCGAGGCCGGTGCCGAGGTCATCGTCGGCACGTTCAACGAGGTCGCCGAGCCGATCAAGGACCTCGCGCCGAAGTACCCGAACACCAAGTTCATCCAGCTCTTCGCGGATCCCTTCGACCCGCCGATGCCGAACGTCACCACGGTGTCCTACGACTACTATCTCGGCTGCTACCTGTCGGGCCTGTTCGGCTCCAAGGTCTCGAAGTCGGGCAAGCTCGGCTACATCGGCGGCGTCAGCCTGCCGCCGCTCAATGCCGACCTCAACGCGATGAAGACCGCGGCCGCCGCGGTCGGTCCGAACATCACGGTGACCGGCGCCTTCGCGGGCTCCTTCCAGGACCCGGCCAAGGGCCAGGAGATCGCCACCCAGATGTACCAGGATGGCATCGACTACATCCAGACCGACTCGGCGGCGACCGACACCGGCATCATCCAGGCCGCCAACGAGGGCGAGGGCCGCATGGTCTCGGCCATCTCGCCGGCGCAGTACGCCCTCGGCCCGAAGACGGTCGCGGCGCTGGTCAGCCTCGATTTCGGCCAGTCGCTCTACAACGAGGTGTCGAACGCGATCGGCCCCGACTTCAAGGGCGGCCACGTCGCCACCGGCCTCGGCACCGGCGTGATCGACTTCATCCTCTCGCCGGTGTGGCAGGAGCAGGGCCCGCCCGACCTCGTCGCCAAGGCCAAGGAAGTGTGGCCCGAGATCGAGAAGGCCCGTGCCGACATCATTGCCGGCACGCTCAAGGTGCCGTTCAACACCGAGCTCTGAGCCTCCTCCGCCGCGGCCCCGCGATGAACGCCGAGCCCAACGCCATCGAGGTGCGTGACGTCTCCGTCGAGTACGGGGACGTCAAGGCACTCGTCGACGTCAGCGTCGGTTTCGCGCCGCGGCGGATTCACGCCGTCGTCGGCCAGAACGGCGCGGGCAAGACCACCTTTGCCCGCGTCGCCGCCGGCATCGTCCAGCCGGTGCGCGGCGCGCTCGCGATCGGCGGCCGCGAGATCCCGGTCGGCAAGGTCGGCGCCGCCCGCGCCGCCGGCATCGAGATCGTCCACCAGAGCTTCGCCCTGCCGCCGTCCTTCACGGTGGCCGAGGCGATGGAGTTCGGCGCCGAGGGCGGCCGCGGCGTCTTCACCCGCGGCGAGCTCGAGCGGCGCTGGACGCGCCACCTCGAGTCGCTCGGCGTCACCGTCTCCCCGCGCGAGCGCATCCGCGACCTGCCGGTCGAGACCCAGCAGGCGGTCGAGATCGCCCGGGCGCTCGTCACCGACGCCAAGGTCCTGATCCTCGACGAGCCGACCGCGGTCCTGTCGCCGTCCGGCGTCGACAAGCTGTTCGAGCGGCTCAAGGTGATGCAGGCGAACGGCGTCACCATCCTCCTCATCCTCCACAAGATCCGCGAGGTCCTGTCGATCGCCGAGACCGTCACGGTGCTGCGCGGCGGGCGGCTGATCGAGGGACCGATCGAGACCAGCGCCACCGACCCGCACCATCTCGCCTCGGCGATCATCGGCTCGAGCCTCGAGGAGACGCTGTCCGCCCCCGACGTCGACGCCCTGGTCGGCGCCGCCGAGGAGGATGCCGCCGGCGCCGCCCCGACCGCGCAGGCCGCCATTGCCGGCGCCCCGATCCTTGCCATGCGCGGCGTCTCGACCCGCTCCGACCCCGAGGGTCCGGCGCTCGAGGACATCACCCTCCACATCGGCCGCGGCGAGATCGTCGGCATTGCCGGCGTCGAAGGGAACGGCCAGCGCACCCTCGTCCGCGCCCTCTCCCACCTCGCCGACCTCACCGCCGGCGACATCGTCCTCGACGGCACCGAGGTGACGCGCCGGCCGCTCAGCGAGCGCCGCGCCGCCGGGCTCCGCATCATTCCCTTCGAGCGCAACACCGAGGGGCTCAGCCTGTCGAGCCCGCTATGGGAGAACTGGTCGGCGCGCCAGCTCCTCCTCGGCGGCGTGCTCCGGCTGATCAATCCCGCCCAGCTCCGGAAGGCCTGCGACGCTGCGTTGAAATCCTGGGACGTCCGCTTCTCGACCCCCAACCAGCCGGCCGGCTCGCTCTCCGGCGGCAATGCGCAGAAGGTCATCCTCGCCCGCGAGATCGACGACAGCGCCACCCTCATCATCGCCGCGCAGCCGACCCGCGGCCTCGACGTCGGCGCCACCGCGTTCGTCTGGAAGGCGCTCCGCGAGGCCAAGGCCCGCGGCTGCGGCATCCTCCTCATCTCGTCCGACCTCGACGAGCTGTTCGACATCTCCGACCGCGTCGTGGTCATGCTCTCGGGCCGGATCAGCGGCGAGTTCGCCCCGCCCTACCACCTCGGCGAGGTCGGCGCCGCGATGACCGGAGCCGGCCGATGAACGGCGCCCTCTCCCAGGTCTTCCGGGCGCTGGTCTACGTCCTGATCGGCCTCGTCCTCTGCGGCATCATCTTCGAGCTCGCCGGCTATTCGGCGCCGCTCATGTTCCAGAGCATCGCCGAGGGCGCCTTCCTCTCGGTGCGGGCCTGGCAGAACAGCCTCCGCTGGGGGCTGCCGCTGTTCCTCACCGCGCTCGGCGTGGTGATCTCGTTCCGCTGCGGCTTCTTCAACATCGGCGCCCAGGGCCAGTTCTATATGGGCGCGATCGCGGCGACCTTCGTCGTCGACGGGCTCACCGGCTGGCCGCCGGCGATCGTCATCCCGCTCACCTTCCTCGCCGGCCTCCCCGGCGGCGCGCTCTGGGCGTTGTGGCCGGGCCTGCTCAGGGTGAAGTCCGGCACCGACGAGGTCATCACCACGCTGATGGGCAACTTCATCGCCGGGCTGTTCCTCGTCTACGTCACCTCCGGGCCGCTCAAGGACCCCTCCGGCACCGGCCAGGCCGCCTCGAGCCGCCCGGTCGCCGAGATGTACCGGATCGGCGCCTCGAACTCCCTTTCGCCGACCATCATCGTCATCTGCGTCCTCGTCGGCATCGCCGTCTGGGTGCTGGTCAACCGCACCGCCTTCGGCGTCCTGTCGAGCCTCGCCGGCCGCAACCCGATCATGGTCGTCTGGCAGGGCGCGCGGCTCTCGCGGCTCGGCCTCGCCGGCTTCGTGCTCGGCGGCGCGCTCGCCGGCCTCGCCGGCACCATCGAGGTGATGGGGCCGATCGGCCGCCTCTCCTCGGGCATGCTGCCGACCCACGGCTTCACCGCGATCCTCATCGCGCTCGTCGCCAACCTCTCGGTGGTCGGCACCGCCTTCGTCTCGGTGTTCTTCGGCGGTCTCGCCGCGGCCGGGCTCTACCTGCCCGTGCTCGCCGGCCTGCCGGCGGCGGCGATCGACATCATCAACGCCGCGATCGCCCTCTTCATCACCGCCCGCGCCTGGCCGAAGCGCCTCGCCGGGCTGTTCGGACCCCGCCGGAGCACGCCCTGATGGATGATGCCATCGTCGCCATTCTCCGCTCTGGGACGCCGCTCGTCTACGTGACGCTCGCCGGCGTCCTCGCCCAGCGCGCCGGCATCTGGCACCTCGGCCTCGAGGGCCTGATGATCATCGGCGCCTGCTCGGCGGTGGTCGGCACGGTGCAGACGGGCTCGCTCGCCGCCGGCATCGGCATCGGCATCGTCCTCTGCGTGCTCGCCTCGGCGCTCCTCTGGTTCGTCATCGAGAAGCTCCGCGCCAACCCGATCATCGCCGGCCTCGGCCTCACCGGGCTCGGGCTCGGCGGCACCGACCTCGCCGTCCAGGCGATCTATGGCAGCCAGGCCTCGGTCAACGCGCCCTTCGGCCTGCCCCGGCTCGGGCCGGAGTTCGGCGCCTTCGGCGTCCTCTCCGTGCTCGTCGTCCTCATGCCCTTCGTCGTCTTCGCCGTCTGGGTGCTGGTCCGGCGGAGCCGCTGGGGCCTCCAGCGCACCGCCTGCGGCGAGCATCCCTTCGCGGCGCGGAGCGTCGGCGTGAACCCGTCGCGGATGCGGCTCTACGCGCTCTGCCTCGGCGGCGTGCTCTGCGCGCTCGGCGGCGCCGAGCTGTCGATGGGCTCGCTCCAGATCTTCGCCTATGGCATGACCGCCGGCCGCGGCTTCATGGCCTTCGCCGCCGTCATCTTCGGCGCCGCCAACCCACTCGGCGCCACCGCCGCCGCGTTCTTCTTCGCCATCGTCCAGGCGCTCGGCATCCGCGCCCAGCTCCTGTTCGGCGACAAGGTCCCGCACGACCTCCTCCTCGCCCTGCCCTACATCGCCACCGTGGTCGGCATCTGGATCTCGGGGCGCCTCCGCGGCGGCGCCAAGGCCGCCACCGGCTTCGGCGAGCTGAAGGACTACTAGGAGCCTCTCCATGACCGCCTTCGCCCAGCGCCATGCGATTTCCGACGTCTGCGTGCTCTGCGAGGACGTCGAGCGCTCGGTGGCCTTCTACCGCGACAAGCTCGGCTTCGAGCTCCTCCACCGCGCCGAGGGCTTCGCCGACTTCACCGGCGCCGGGCTGACCCTGGCGCTGTGGGAGATCGACCACATCAACGCCCATACCGGCGTCGCCAATACCCGCGGCCCCGGCGCCCACAAGGTCTGCATCGCCGTCAAGCTGCCCTCGCCCGCCGAGGTCGACGCCTCCTACGCCGAACTCTCGGCGAAAGGCGTGCCCTTCTACGGCCCGCCGGCCGACTATGTCTGGAACGCCTACGCCTGCTACTTCACCGGCCCCGACGACGAGCTTTGGGAGCTCTATGCGTGGCGTGAGGGCGGCCCGGTCGGCGCCGTCGAGTCCTAGGAGTCCCCCCCGATGCCGCAGGAAGTCATCCGTCGCAAGCGCGACCGCCAGGAGCTGACCGCCGCCGAGATCGGCGGCTTCGTCCGGGGCATCCCCGAGGGCAGCGTCTCGGAGGCGCAGATCGGCGCCTTCACCATGGCGATCTACCTCAACGGCACCACCACCGCCGAGCGCGTCGCCCTCGCCCTCGCCATGCGCGATTCCGGCGAGGTGCTCGACTGGTCCCGGTCCGGCCTCGCGCCGGCGCGGATCATCGACAAGCACTCCTCCGGTGGCGTCGGCGACGAGAAGGTGTCGCTGCTCGTGGTGGCGCTCGCCGCCGCCTGCGGCCTCTCGGTGCCGAACCTCTCGGCCTGGGGCCTCGCCTATTGCGGCGGCGAGATGGACATGCTCGCCAGCGTTCCCGGCTTCGACGGCTCGCCCACGCCCGACAAGTTCCAGCGCTCGGTGATCGAGACCGGCGGCGCGATCAGCGGCCCGACCGCCGAGCTGGCGCCGGCCGACCGCAAGATCTTCAAGGTCCGCGACGTGACCGCCACCGTCGAGAGCGTCGCGCTGATCACCGGCTCGATCATGTCGAAGAAGCTCTCGGTCAACCCGAGCGGCGTGGTGATCTGCGTCGGCTCCGGCACCGGCGCCTACATGCCGACGGTCGCCCATGCCCGCGAGCTCGCCGAGAGCATGTCCGGCGTGGCCGCCGGCGCGGGCATCCCCTCGGTCATGCTCCTCACCGACCTCAACGCCGTGCTCGGCACCTCGGTCGGCAGCGCCGTCGAGATGGTCGAGACCGTCGATTTCCTCACCGGCACCTATCAGGACCCGCGCACCCGCGAGCTGGTCATCGAGGTCACCGCCGACATGCTCCGCCTCGGCGGCGTCGCCCCGGACATGGCGGCGGCGCGGAAGCTGGCGGAAGAGAAGCTCGACGACGGCAGCGCCGCGGAACGCTTCGGGCGGATGATCGCGATCATGGGCGGCCCGGCCGACTTCATGGAGCGGCCTGGGCACTACCTGCCGAAGGCCACCGTCGTCGCCCCCTGCTACCCGGAGGCGCCGGGCTACGTCTCGGCGATGGTCGCCAAGGACGTCGGCCTCGCCCTCATCGCGCTCGGCGGCGGGCGGAAGAAGCCGGACGATCCCATCGACCTCACCGTCGGCTTCACCGGCTTCTGTCAGGTCGGCGACTATGTCGACGCCGACAAGCCGCTCTGCGTCATCCATGCCCGGACCGAGGCCGAGTGGCAGGATGCCGCCGCCCGCGTCCGCGCCGCGGTCACCCTCGCCCCGGACGCGCCGGCGCCGCTTGGCCCGATCGTGATCGAGCGCATCGAACAGCACCCCTGAGGAACCCGCCCCGCATGACCCGCAAGATCATCATCGACACCGATCCCGGCCAGGACGACGCCATCGCGATCCTGCTCGCGCTCGCCTCCCCGGAGGACCTCGACGTCCTCGGCATCGTCGCGGTCGGCGGCAATGTCGGCCTCGCCCAGAATGCCAAGAACGCCCTCCAGGTGGTCGAGCTGTCGGGCAAGACCGAGATGCCGGTCTATGCCGGCTGTTCCCGTCCGATGCGCCGCGTGCTGGTCACCGCCGAGCACGGCCACGGCCCGACCGGCCTCGACGGCCCGACCCTGCCGGAGCCGGTGAAGACGCTGGAGCCGCAGCACGGCGTCGACTTCATCATCGACACGCTCCGCCGCGAGCCGGCCGGCACGGTCACCCTCTGCACCCTCGGCCCGCTCACCAATATCGGCATGGCGCTGGTCAAGGCGCCCGACATCGCGCCGCGGATCCGCGAGATCGTGATGATGGCCGGGGCCTATTTCGAGGTCGGCAACATCAC
>JAEVZM010000568.1 GCA_023392225.1 Pseudomonadota bacterium | reverse complement strand
CGGCCGCGGGGGGCGGCCCCCCCCCCCCCCCGGGGGCCCCCCCCCCCCCCCACCACCCTATCCCGCAAGGGGAGAGGGTTGGCGTCTCCGCGGCATGCGGTCCGGGGTGACGGTGGAGGAGGCTGCCGGCGGCACGAAAGCGCCACCTGTCATGCCCGCTGCAGGCGGGCATCCAGTAAACGGCGCGGTCGGCGTCGGCCCGAGCCGAGGGTGTTTACTGGTTCCCCGCTTTCGCGGGGATGACAGTCAGCGTGGGCGCGAAGGACGAGTCTAGTTGTCGAGGAAGGACCGCAGCTTCCGCGAGCGGCTCGGGTGCTTGAGCTTCCGGAGCGCCTTGGCCTCGATCTGGCGGATGCGCTCGCGGGTGACCGAGAACTGCTGGCCGACTTCCTCGAGCGTATGATCGGTGTTCATGCCGATGCCGAAGCGCATGCGGAGCACCCGCTCCTCGCGCGGGGTGAGGGAGGCGAGCACCCGTGTCGTCGTCTCGCGAAGGTTCGACTGGATCGCCGCGTCGATCGGCAGGATCGCGTTCTTGTCCTCGATGAAATCGCCGAGGTGGCTGTCCTCCTCGTCGCCGATCGGCGTCTCGAGGCTGATCGGCTCCTTGGCGATCTTGAGGACCTTGCGGACCTTCTCGAGCGGCATCGCCAGCTTTTCGGCCAGCTCCTCCGGGGTCGGCTCGCGGCCGATCTCGTGGAGCATCTGGCGCGAGGTGCGCACGATCTTGTTGATCGTCTCGATCATGTGCACCGGGATGCGGATGGTGCGCGCCTGGTCGGCGATCGAGCGGGTGATCGCCTGCCGGATCCACCAGGTCGCATAGGTCGAGAACTTGTAGCCGCGGCGGTACTCGAACTTGTCGACGGCCTTCATCAGGCCGATGTTGCCTTCCTGGATCAGGTCGAGGAATTGCAGGCCGCGGTTCGTGTACTTCTTGGCGATCGAGATGACGAGCCGGAGGTTCGCCTCGACCATCTCCTTCTTCGCCTGCCGGGCCTCGCGCTCGCCCTTCTGCACCATGTGGACGATGCGGCGGAACTCGGTGATCTCGAGGCCGGTCTCGGTGGCGAGCGCCTGGATCTGGCGGCGGATCTCCTTGATCTTGTCCTTGTCGTCGTGGACGAACTGCTTCCAGCCGCGCCCCGACAGGTTGGAGATGCGGCGGAGCCAGTGCGGGTCGAGCTCGGAGCCGGGATACTCCTTCAGGAACTCCTCGCGGGAGACGCGGTGCGACTCGGCGAGGCGGAGCAGGCGCCCCTCCCAGCCGATCAGGCGCTTGTTGATGTCGTAGAGCTGCTCGACGAGGCTGTCGATGCGGGCCTGGTTGAGGCTGAGCGACTTGACCGCGGCGACGATCTCGTCCTTCAGCTTCTTGTAGCGGCGCTCCTGGCTCGGCGAGAGCGTGGTGTTCTTCAGGCGGAACTCGACGTCCTGGTCCTGAAGGCGACGCAGCTTCTTGTACTCGTCGGCGACGGTCTGGAAGGTGGCGACCACCTGCGGCTTGAGCTCCGCCTCCATCGCGGCCAGCGACATGGCGTTCTCGAAGTCGTCCTCCTCGTCCTCCTCGGCCGCCTGGCGGGCACGCTCGGCCTCGACGTCGTCGACCTCGTCGCCGGTGCGCGGGGCGGTCGGCGGCGCCTTGCCGCGGCCGTTCTGGCCAGCGGCCGGCTGGGCTTCCGCCTCGTCCTCGTCGCTCTGCGCCGGCGCGGCCTTGGCGTCGGGGCCGGCATAGGTCGCCTCGAGGTCGATGATGTCGCGAAGGAGGATCTTCCCCTCGGCGAGCTCGTCGTGCCAGATGATGATCGCCTGGAAGGTGAGGGGGCTCTCGCAGAGGCCCGCGATCATCGTCTCGCGGCCGGCCTCGATGCGCTTGGCGATGGCGATCTCGCCCTCGCGGGAGAGGAGCTCGACCGAGCCCATCTCGCGAAGGTACATGCGGACCGGATCGTCGGTGCGGTCGGTCGGCTCCTTGGCCGCCTTGGTGGCGACGGCGGTGGAGGGCGCCTCGGTGAGGTCGCCGCCCTCGGGCTCGTCCTCGCTCTCCTCGGCCTCCTCGACCTCTTCGGCCTCGATGACGTTGATGCCCATGTCGGACAGCATGGCGAGGATGTCCTCGATATGCTCCGAGGTCACCTCCTCCGAGGGGAGGACGGCGTTGAGCTCGTCATAGGTGACAAAGCCGCGCTTCTTGGCGACCTTGATCATCTTCTTCACGGCGGCATCGGACAGGTCCAGGAGCGGGCCGTCCGGGGTGTCGGCCGGGGCTTGGGCTTCCGCTTCTTCGTTTTCCTGGACCTTGGTTGCCATTCACCATTCTCCGATGTGAGATCGGCCCGTGCCGCGGGGGGCGTCGTCCCCCGGTGCGAGCCTCGTCCAAATCAGCCTTGACGGTGGCCGCGCCATCCGGCGCCGGCCGCCCCCGGTATGCCCCCGACCGTCTCCGGTCCCCTCATGTGGCCTTCTCCCGCCGCGCGGCAAGGGAGGAGGCGAAATTTCCTTTCCCGCCTGGCGGTGCCTCAAGGCCCCTACAGGCTTCGGCCATGGCGGCCGGACGACTCCCCGAAGCCTTCGATCAGCGCTTCCATACCGTCGACGTTGGCGAGCTGCTTCTGGATATCGACGAGACGCGCAAAATTGGCCTCGCTGGTGTCATCAGCCAGCGCAGCCTCCGCATCCTTGAGTTCCTTATGTAACGTGCGCTGCCGATGGTGCAAGGTCAAAGCCTGCATCCAGCCCTTCTCGGCGTCGTCGTCGGACGAGGCCGGGGTGGCGGTCCACAACCCGGCGGCGGCGATCTGGGCGTCGATGCGCGGAATGAGGGCGGAATGGCGCGAGGCCGACAGCCGCTCGCGGACGGCCTGGGCATCGGCCTCCTCGTCGTCGGCGACGATCTCGAGGAGGGCGGCGCGCATCTCGTCGAGGGCCGTGTTCATGATCTCGACATGGGCGAAGGCGTCGAGGTGGCGGGTGATCAGCGCCGGGTGGTTCATCATCGTGCCGACGATCACCACCTCGCGGAGCGGCAGGGCGGAGCGCCCGGCAAGGATGCCGCTCCGGGTCAGCCGGTCGGAGACGCGGATGTCGGTCTGGCTGGCGAGCTGCGGTCGCCGGTCCGGCCCGCCGCGCATCGGACGGCGGTCGCCGCCACCGCCGCGCCACTCGCCCCGCTGCCGCTCGGGCTTGGGGAAGAACGCGGCGATCCGCTCCTCGAAGGCCTGGAGGTAGTGGCGGCGGACGCTCTCGTCGCCGATGGCGCGGGCAACCTCGCGCATCCGCGCCTCGAGCGCGGCGCGGCGCTCGGGCGTGTCGAACACGCCATGCTCGGTCTCGCGCGCCCAGAGGAGGTCGACCATCGGCCGGGCCGCGGCGAGCACCTCGGCCATCGCCTCGCGGCCGGACTCGCGGATGAGGTCGTCGGGGTCCTGGCCCTCGGGGAGGAGGGCGAAGCGAAGGCTTTTTCCCGGCTGAAGGTGCGGCATGGCGAGATCGGCGGCGCGGCCGGCGGCGCGCACCCCGGCCTTGTCGCCGTCGAAGCAGAGGATCGGCTCGTCCGCCATCCGCCAGAGGATCTGGAGCTGGCGCTCGGTGAGCGCGGTGCCGAGCGGGGCGACGGTGTGGGCGAAGCCGGCCGAGACCATGCGGACGACGTCGACATAGCCCTCGACCGCGACGATCGTGCCGGCGTCGTGCGCCGCCTTCCGCGCCTCGGCGCCGTTGTAGAGGAGGTTCCCCTTGTGGAAGAGCTCGGTCTCGGGGGAGTTGAGGTACTTGGCCGGCACGGCCGCGGACAGCGCCCGGCCGCCGAAGCCGACGATGGCACCGCGGAAATCGGCGATCGGGAACATCACCCGGTCACGGAAGCGGTCGTAGGTGACGGGGATTTCCTCGCCGGAGATGACGAGGCCGGTGGCGATCATCTGCTCGTTGGAGACGTTCTTCGAGGCAAGGAAGGACTTGAGCGCGCTCCGCTCGCCCGGCGCGTAGCCGATGCGGAAGCGGCGCTGCAGCTCCGGCGAGAGGGCGCGCGACATGAGGTAGCCGCGGGCGGCGGCGCCGGCGCGGGACTGGAGCGCCTCCTCGAAGAAGCGGGCGGCGAGCTCCATCACCTCGTGGAGGGTGCCCCGCTTCTTCTCGCGCTCCTCGGCGCGCGGGTCGGCCTTGGGCAGGTCGACGCCGGCCTCGCGGGCGAGGCGTTCGACCGCCTCGGGGAAGGTGAGGCCCTCGGTCTCGATCAGGAAGGTGAAGATGTCGCCGTTCTTGCCGGCGGAGAAATCGAACCACGCGGCCTTCTGGTCGTTCACGTAGAACGACGGCGTCTTCTCCTGGTTGAACGGGGAAAGCCCTTGGAATTCACGGCCTTGGCGGCGGAGCTTGACGCGACGCCCGATCACGGACGAGGCCGGAAGCCTCGCCTTGATCTCCTCGAGAAGGTCGGGCGGGAAGCGCATGGGTGCCGGCAGGTGATTCGGGTGGCGTGTGTGTGACGCCAGTATAGGGCGGCAGCAAGGCGACGGCGCCCGGCGCGGCGTTGTACGCGCTATTCACAGGGGAGGAAGCAGGACGGGGGCGATCAGACATAGGAATAAAGGCCCAATATTATACTTGACGGACCCAATCCCGAAGCCTACCTTGTGAAGGCACAAGGAGACGGGTCATGGGTTCGGTTCTTTCGGCCCCACACTTTCACGATGAGGAAGCTGCCTACGCTTTCCTCGAGGCGCGCGTCTGGCCGAATGGTCCGGTGTGCCCGCATTGTGGTGGTGTCGAGCGCATTTCGAAGATGCAGGGGAAGAGCACCCGGATTGGCACCTATAAGTGCTACCAGTGCCGCAAGCAGCTCACCGTGAAGGTCGGCACCGTGTTCGAGTCTTCCCATGTCCCGCTGCATATCTGGTTGCAGGCGGTGGCGCTCCTGACTGCGAGCAAGAAGGGCATTTCGTCCAACCAGCTTCACCGGACCCTCGGCGTTACCCTCAAGACCGCTTGGTTCATGTCGCATCGCATCCGTGAGGCGATGCGCAACGGTTCGCTGTCGCCCCTCGGCGGTGGTGGCAAGATCGTAGAGGCCGACGAGACCTATCAGGGCCGGCGGGCAACCCCGCGTGACGTGACCACCAGTGGCCGCCCGTTCATCAAGAAGGGCAAGAAGGGCACTCCGGCGAAGCGCGCGATCATCTCGCTTGTGGAGCGCGGCGGCGAGGTCCGGTCCTTCCACGTCGAGAACGCCGACAAGGCGACCGTCAACCAGATCGTCACCGCCAACATCGCTCGCGAGGCCCGCGTGTTCACCGATGAAAGTCGCCTCTACAACGACGTTGCCGGCTATGCCTCCGAGCACGACACCGTGCGCCACAGCGCCAAGGAGTACGTCCGGGGCGACGTGCACACCAACACCATTGAAGGCCTGTTCTCCATCCTCAAGCCCGGGATGGGCGGCGTCTATCAGCATTGCGCTGAAAAGCACCTGCACCGCTATCTCGCTGAGTTCGATTTCCGATACAACAACCGGGTCCGGTTGGGCATTCACGACGCCGAGCGCGCGGACAACGCGCTGCGCGGCATCGTCGGCAAGCGCCTGACCTATCGAACGACTCGTGGAGGGTGAAACCCCATGGCTACCAAGCCAAGCACTAGAGGCAATCCGAAAAAGGCTGAGAAGCCGAAAGCGCCGGAGAAGGAGAAGAGCCAGCGCGAGCGGTTCATAGAGGCCGCTCGCGCGGTCGGCGTGGACGAAAGTGGCGAGGAATTTGAGAGCGCCCTCCGGAAGATCGCCCCTCCTAAGCGAGCGGCATCCCCTGTTCATCCATCCGGGAAGCGAGCTTCACAGAGAAGCCCCTAACCGCCGACAGAATGTGCTCCGCTTCCTCCGCCGTGTACTTACTCTCGACGTGCATAGTGGCGTTCCGCCACGGATTGCGTACGGCGTCGAGAGAGGCGTAGAGCAATTCGAAGAGCGCCCCGTCGCCCCCGTGGCGGGACGCTGTGCTCGGCCACCGTGAGTCAATGCCGCCCTTAATCTCCTTGAGGACATATCCCCAATTTCGCTCTGCTGGCTTCAATGGATCTGGGATTCCCAGACACCTGGCGACGGCGCGGACGCACGTTTCCATGACGCGCATTAGATGAAAGACGGCCGCCGTCGGCCTCGCCAATGCGAGGCACTTGCCCGCCTCGTCGGAGTCAAACAAAGCTGACGGGAACTTCGCGGCGAACTCGTCGCCGAAAAGCGGCGTGTGCTGCTCGAACAATTCCGGACGGTCAACCTTCAGGAATAAGTTCACTTCGAACTCATCCCTCAGACGAAAGCAAACGGCCGCGATCTGCTGAGCCAAGAGATCACTCTGGCGACGCCGTGAACCGCCCCGGGTTTGCCGGAGGCTCCGAACCTTGAGAAGGTGGAGCCATGATGAGCAAGACGACGAACAGGTTTTCTGCGGAAGTGCGGGCCCGCGCGGTACGGATGGTCTTCGATCACGAGA
>JAEVZM010000477.1 GCA_023392225.1 Pseudomonadota bacterium | reverse complement strand
ATGATCGTGACCGCTGCTTTCCGACGTCGCGCCCGGACCGGATCGCGACGAGCGCGTCGCTAGCCGGACTTGTTGAGCCGCTCGCGCATTTCCTTGCCGGCCTTGAAGAACGGCACGTATTTCTCGGAGACCGAGACCTTGGTCCCGGTGCGCGGGTTGCGGCCGACGCGCGCGGGGCGATTCTTCACCGAGAATGCGCCGAAACCACGGAGCTCGACCCGGTCGCCGCGCGACAGCGCGCCGGTGATCTCATCGAGGATGGCGCTGACGATGTGCTCGACGTCGCGCTGATAGAGATGGGGATTCTGCTCGGCGATCCTCTGGACGAGTTCCGACTTGATCATTCCCGCGCCCCTTCAGCGGGATCGAGGACCCCGACGCCCGGACCCTGCCAAACCGACAGTAGACCGTCAAGCTTGAGGCGGTCGCGGAGCGCGCCGTCGATCAGGCCGCCGCCGGTGAGATCGGGGGCGATGCCGAGCTGGCGCGCGACCCAGAGGATCGCGATGTCGGCGGAGAACAGTCCGCCGCTGCTGCCGGCCGGCTTCCAGTCGCGGATCGGCAGCTTGTTGTCGACGCCCTTTGTGGCCAGCCAGTCGAGGGCCTGCTCCTCGCCGCCGATCTCGTCGATGAGCTTGGCGTCGAGCGCCTGCCGGCCCGTGAAGATGCGCCCGTCGGCGAGCACCAGGGCGTCGCTTCGCTCGAGGTCGCGCCGCTCGGCGACGATGTCGACGAACCAGTCATAGGTGTCGCGGACGACGCTGTTGATCACCGCCAGCGCTTCCGGCGAGGCCGGCTTGAACGGCGAGGGCTCGGCCTTGAGCGGCGACGACTTCACCGTCTCCATCTGCACCCCGACCTTGTCGAGCAACTCGCTCACCTCGGGGTACTGGAAGAGGACGCCGATCGAGCCGGTGATCGTCGTGCGCCGTGCGACGACGTGGCTGGTGGCGATCGCCGCCATGTAGGCGGCCGAGGCGCCGACGGTGCCCATGGTGGCGACGGTCGGCTTCTTGGCCGAGAGGCGGAGCAGGGCTTCGTAGAGAGCCTCGCCGCCGGCGGTCGCCCCGCCGGTCGAGTCGATGGCGACGATGACGCCCTTCACCTTGTCCGACTGGGCGATCTCGTCGATGAGGTCGAGCTGGTCCCGGTTCTCGGTGATGAAGCCCGAGATCGAGATCCGCGCGATCTGCGGCGACATCAGCGCCGCGATCCGGTCGCGGCCACTGGCGAGGACGATGGCGGCGACGATCGCCACGGCGAGGGCGACGAAGGCGATGACCCGCCAGAAGGAGAGCTTTCGTCTCAGGCTCCGGCGATCGACAATCTGGTCCGCAGTCAGGCTCATCGTGCCGCTTCTCCGGTTGGTCCTGAACGCCCCTCTCCCGGCGCGACGGGTTACAGGCTATCGGTAGGGCAGGCAAGACGGCGTCGCGACGGGCGGGCCGCGAACGGGAGGGAGCCGGAAGATGCTGACCGTCTGGGGACGCGCCAATTCCATCAACGTGCAGAAGGTCCTTTGGACGCTCGGCGAGCTCGACCAGCCCTTTCGGCGGATCGATGCCGGCATGGCGTTTGGCGTCAACGACAGCCCGGAATACCGGGCGATGAACCCGACCGGGCTCATCCCGACCATCGACGACGATGGCTACGTGCTGTGGGAATCGAACGCCATCGTGCGCTATCTCGCCGCCAAGCACAGCTTCGGCACGCTCTATCCGGCAGACATTGGCGCGCGCTTCCAGGCCGAGCGCTGGATGGACTGGCAGGCGACGGCCTTCACCGCCGCGATCACGCCGGTGTTCCTGGGGCTGGTCCGGACCGCGCCGGAGAAGCGTGACGCTGCCGCCATCGAGGTCGCCCGCCAGGCCTGCGAGGCCTGTCTCGCCATCCTCGACGGTCATCTGGCCGATCGCCAGTACATGGGAGGCGACAGCCTGACGATCGCCGACATCCCCGTCGGCGCCGGGGCCAATCGCTGGTACAGGCTGCCGGTCTCCCGCACGCCGCGGCCCAATGTCGAGCGCTGGCTCGCCGCCCTCGGCGAGCGGCCCGCGTTCACCACCCATCTCGAAATGCTGCTCAGCTGATGGCGACAGGCGCGGCGGCTTGCGTTAGCATTGCCGCGCCTTGTTCCATTGCCGGAGTCCCGCCCCCATGACCATGTCGATCGAAGCCGCCGCCGAAGTCCTCCGTGAGGCGATGCGGGAATCGGTCCGGCGGCACTGGCTCTGGTATCTCCTCCAGGGCGGCCTGATGGTCCTCGGCGGCGTTCTCGCCCTGATCTACCCGGTCATCGCGTCGCTGGCGGTGGTCAGCCTGCTCGGCTGGGTGCTGATCGTCAGTGGCATCGCGCAGGGGCTCACGCTGCTCGGCGCCCGCAACATGCCGACCTTCTGGCTCCAGGCGGTCTCGGTGGCGTTGTCGGTGATCGTCGGCATCCTGTTCCTCTCCAATCCCGAGGACGGGCTGAGCACGGTCACCTTCGTGCTGATCGTCTACTTCGTCGTCGAGGGCATCTCGAAGGTGATCTTCTCGCTGACCATCCGCCCGTTCCGCAACTGGGTCTGGGTGCTCGGCAGCGGCATCCTGTCGGTGATCATTGCCTTCATCCTCTATGCGAGCATGACGGCGGTGTCGGTGTGGCTGCTCGGGCTGCTGCTCGGCGCCCAGCTGGTCGCCGAGGGTGCTGCGCTGGGCTATCTCGCCTGGGATACGCGCAAGGGCGGACAGGCCTCGGCGCCGCCGGTCCCGCCGTTGGCGTGACCGCCTACGGCTTCTCCCACTTGCCGCTCTTGGCCGAGCGGAACACGGCGTCGAGGATGCGGGCCTGCTGGATGGCATCGTCGACGCCGTAGGCGAGCTTCTCCTCGCCGCGTACGACGCGCGAGAAATACTCGCCCTCGAGCTGGTACTGGTCGGCCTTGTCTATCTTGATCACCTTGGCCGAGGCGTCGCCGAGCTTCTTGCCGTCGTCGAGGTAGAGCTTCATCGCGCCGCCCTGCGGGGCGTTGAACGGAATCTCGACCTCGAGCCGGCCCTTGGTGCCGAAGATGTTGACCCGCTGGTACGGCACCGACTGGGTCGAGACGGTGAAGGTGAGCTGGCGGCCCTCGCCGAAGTCGAGGATGGCGCTGGTGGTGCGATCGGTCTTGAACTCGGGATCGCGGTCGATCAGGCCCATCACCCGCACCGGCTCGGCGCCGAAGACGAAGCGCGAGGTGACGATCGGGTAGCAGCCGATATCGTATAGCGCCCCGCCGCCGATGTCGGCGAGGTTGCGCACGTTCTTGGGGTCCATCAGGTAGTAGCTGAAGAAGCACTGGATGGCGCGGAGCGTGCCGAGCTTGCCGCTCTGGGCAATCTCCCGCGCCTTCAGCCACTGCGGGTGCTGGCGGACCATGAACGCTTCGGCGATGTGGATGCCCTTCGGCGCCGTCAGGAGCTTCTTCGCCTCCTTGGCGTCGAGGGCGATCGGCTTCTCGCAGAGGACGTGCTTGCCCTTCTTCGCCGCCTCGAGCGTCAGCGGCACGTGCAGGTGGTTGGGCAGCGGGTTGTAGATGACCTCGATGTCGGGATCGTTGAGCAGATCCTCATAGGATCCGTAGGCCACGGGGATGCCGAGCTTCTTGGCCCAGCGCTTGGCCGTGGCCGGCGCGCGCGAAGCGATCGCGCGGACCTCGATCTCCTTGCTCTTCTGGAGGCCGGGGATGACCTTCTCCCAGCCGATCCGGGCGGTCGAGATCACGCCCCAGCGAACCGGGTCCTTGCGGGTCACGCGCTTTGCCATCGATTTGTCTCCTCGCCGTCCGAAATCCCAGGGCGAGCAGGCAAGCCCAATTCGGGCAGGGATTGCAAGCAGGAATAGCCGTCACGCGGCAAGACGGGACCGACATCGGCCAGAAGGATGATTAGCCGACGAAGGAACGCGCCAGCTGAAGGCGCGGAAGACCCTCGCCGCGCGAGGCAACGGATGGTCGCCGACGTGAATCTGGAGCGCGGAAAGGAAATCGGAGTGCGGAAGAGACGGGGGCGTCGGTCCGGACCCCTCCGAACCGACGCCCCCATAGACACATCACGGGCCCGCCAACGGCCTGCTGCACAAAAACGGCAGCCCCGAAAAGGACAGGCTACGCTGAGTGGCCGGCGCCAGACCACATGCCTCCGGAGAAGGCTAGCACGTCCCCGGGATCCGGCAAGCAATGAGGCAGCCAGCAGGGCGATGCTAGAGGACCGGAGCCGCCCATGCAATCGGTCGCCGTGGATTCAGCGACAGCTGTGGCAAAGCCGTCACGATGCGGCGAGCGACTTGAGCTTTCCGGGGTTCATCAGGCCGTGCGGGTCGGCAAGCGCCTTGAACGCGGCCTGTGGCGCGTCGGTGCGCTTCCAGCCGGCATCGTCGAGCAGGTAGGAATGCGGGCTGGAGACCGCGCCGCCGCCGGCCTCGATCAGCGCCACGATCTCGGCCATGCGCTCGGGCGAGCGGAAGCGGAGCAGCGGCAGGCCGGAAACGAAGACCCGGCCGAAGCGGCGCTGGACCTCGAGGTGGAGAAGCAGCTCGTCGCCGAGCTGCGCGGCGAGCGTCTCGACCAGCGCGACCTCCTCGCCCGCCGGAAAGCGGACCTGGAGATAGGTGACGTCGGGCTCGATGCGGAGCGCATGCAGGGTGGTGTGGTTCCAGCAATATTCGTAGAGCGGCGGCATGGTGCCGGCGCCCTCGAAAGCGGCGGACTCGGTCTCGCGCCAGCCGCGCTCGTAGACAAGCCTGCCGCCATGGGCCGCGGCAAGCTCGGCGAGGGCAGGGGCCTGCGGCTCGGCGACCAAGACGATGGCGAAGGCGTCACCCGGCGGGATGTACGGCGCGAGGCGCTTGAGGAAAGGCGCGATCCGCCCGTCGAAGACGGCGATCTCCTTCTTGGCGATGCCCTCGGCGGCGCCGAGCGCATGGCCGAAACGGGCGGCGTCGCCAAGGCTCGGGAAGGCGAGCACCCGCTCGGCCCAGGGCTGCCACGGCGCCAGCGGCAGCGCGACCTCGGTGATGATGCCGTTGACGCCGTAGGCGTGGAGGACGGTGCGGATGTCGGCCCCTTCGAGCTCGATCACCCGCGGCGTCTCCTCAACGGTCACGACCTGGAGCGCGATGACCGCCCCGGCGTCGGAGATCTGGCCCCAGGTGCAGGAGCCGCAGCCGGCCGCGCCGCCGGCGATGAAGCCGCCGATGGTCGCCTGCTTGCGGGTCGAGGGGTGGAAGCGGAGCTCCCAGCGGCCCGGGACGTCGTGGCGATCGCGCAGCGCCCGGTCGATGTCGAGGAGGCGTGCCCCGGCCTCGAAGCGGGCGACGCCGGGCGCGAAGCTCACCGGCCGGTCGAGCCCGCCCATGTCGAGCACCACGCCGCCGGCGAGTGGCACGGCCTGGCCGTAGTTGCCGGTGCCGCCGCCGCGGACGGTGATCGGCACCCGGTGTCGCGCGCAGGCGGCTGCGACGCGGATCACCTCGTCCCGGGTCTTCGGCACCACCACCAGCTCGGCGCGGCGATCCTCGAGCTGCGGCTTCAGGATCGGTGAGAACCAGAAGAAGTCGCGGCTCTTGAGGCGGAGGCTGGCGGCATCGTCGATCGTCTCGATGCCGTCGAGCTCGCTGCGGAGTGCCGCCAGCGCGGCGCCGCTCACGGGCGCCACAGCCGGCCGGTGTCGAAGGCGTCGACGTCGCGGCAGAGCGCGACGAAGGCGGCGGCCTGATGGTCGACCACGGCCTTGCCCTTCTCGGCGGTGGCGATGCCGGCATTGCCGACCGGGCCAGCGGGGTTGAGGTCCTGCGCCTTCCAGCCGAACTGCGCCGGGCCGTGGGCGCGCAGGTGGGCGAACTCCTCGATGAAGGCGAGCTGGTTCGAGCGGAAGTCGGTGGCGTGCTCCATCCGCACCAGGTCGGGCCGGAAATGGAGCATGATCGCGGTTTCGATCTCGCCGCCATGGATTCCGTAGAGACTCTCGTTGCCGCTCGGCAGGCCCTCGGGATGGCCGAACCGCGACCAGGCGGTACCGACAGCCAGCATGTCGTATTTGACCCGCAGCTCGCGGGCGACGATGTCGACCATCGGCACGTTGCCGCCATGGGCGTTGACGATGATCAGCTTCTCGACGCCGGCCCGGTGCACGCTGTCGCCGATGTCGAGCCACAGCTTGGTCGTGGTCTCCCAGCTCGAGGTCAGCGTGCCGGGCGAGGAGATGTGCTCGTTCGACTTGCCGATCGCCTGCACCGGCAGGAACGTGACCGGCAGCTCGTCGGGCAGGAGCTCGATGGTGCGGGCGATCATCCCTTCGGCGATGCAGGTGTCGGTATAGACCGGCAGGTGCGGCCCATGCTGCTCGATGGCCGCGACCGGCAGGACGGCGATCCAGCGGGCGGTATCGGCGGTGGCGAAGTCGACGGTGGTCATCTCCTGCCAGCGGCGGGCGGGGAGTGTTGTCATCGGGAAATCCTGTCTCATGGTGCCGCGGCGGCGATCCAAGATTCGTGCCGCCTGCGGGTGAAACTCTTGCAGCCCCGGCGCCGTAACTCAAGCATCCGCCCTCGGACACCTCGGTCCGGCGGGTCAGGAAGCAGAAGGCGCCGCGCGGCTCCTCGCGCGGCACCAGAAGAAGGAACGAGACCGATGTTCATCAAGGCGATTCAGGCTGCCGCCGTCTCCACCGCGTTCGTGCTCGCCATGGGGGCGTCCTCGCTGTCGGTCCAGGCCGACACCGCCAGCGACTCCTACGACCAGGCGCGCTGCTCGGAAGCCCTCAACTCCGGCAATGCCTTCCTCAAGCAGCAGTTCTGCGGCGTCCCGAGCATGAGCCACGGCACTGCGATGCAGGACACCAACCGGACCATGCGTGAGGCGCTGTCGCTCGAGCAGATGAATTGCGCCTCCTCGACCGAGGGCAACCGCATCCCCTGCGCCACGAAGGGCCGCATCTAGTCGACGCGGCCC
>JAEVZM010000469.1 GCA_023392225.1 Pseudomonadota bacterium | reverse complement strand
ATCCTCGGCAAGGCCGAGTTCATGAACCCGGGCCAGTCGATCAAGGACCGCGCGGCGCTCTACATCGTGCGCGACGCCATCGAGCGCGGCGTGCTCGACAAGGGCGGCGTCATCGTCGAGGGCACCGCGGGCAACACCGGCATCGGCCTGGCGCTGGTCGCCGACGCCATGGGCTTCCGGACCGTCATCGTCATTCCCGAAACGCAGAGCCAGGAAAAGAAGGACGTGCTGCGCATCGCCGGCGCGGAGCTGATCGAGGTCCCGGCGGTCCCCTACAAGAACCCCAACAACTATGTGAAGGTCTCCGGGCGCATTGCCGAGCAGCTGGCGCAAAGCGAGCCGCACGGGGCGATCTGGGCCAACCAGTTCGACAACGTCGCCAACCGCCGCGCCCACTATGAGGGGACCGGGCCCGAGATCTGGGCGCAGACCGACGGCAAGGTCGACGGCTTCGTCGCCGCGGTCGGCACGGGCGGCACGCTCGCGGGCACGGCGATGGCGCTCAAGGAGCGCAATGCGAACGTCCAGATCGCGCTCGCCGACCCGATGGGCGCGGCCCTGTTCTCGTACTACACGACGGGAGAGCTCAAGTCGGAGGGGTCCTCGATCACGGAGGGGATCGGCCAGGGCCGCATCACCGCCAATCTCGAGGGCGCGCCGGTCGATCAGGCTTATCAGATCAAGGATGACGAGGCGCTTCGCATCGTCTTCGACCTGGTCGAGCACGAGGGCCTGATCGTCGGCGGCTCGTCCGGCATCAACGTCGCCGGGGCGATCCGTCTCGCCCGCGAGCTCGGCCCCGGGCACACCATCGTCACCGTGCTCTGCGACTACGGCACCCGCTACCAGTCGAAGCTGTTCAACCCGGCATTCCTGCGCGAGCAGGGCCTGCCGGTGCCGGGATGGCTCGAGCGCAAGCCGGCGATCTCGATCCCCTACGAGTAGGGCCTGCGTCCCGGCGGGGTCCGGCCGGCAGGCAGACAAAGGAGAAGACGCAGCGGCGGGGAGACCGCTGCGCCTTCCTCACGTCGGGCCGGCGATGTCAGTCGGAGGCACCGTCGTCGACGTCGGGACCACCGGGGCCGCCGGGACCCTTGCCCTGGCCGCCTCCGGGACCCATACCCTGACCACCGCCGAGGCCCTTGCCCTGACCACCGCCGGGGCCCATGCCCTGGCCGCGGGGACCGCGCGGGCCGTCGCCCTGCATGCAGGGGCCGCCATTCGGCCCCTTGCCGCGCATGCCCTGAGGCCCGCCAGCCTGGTCGCCGCCACGCAGCGCACCGAGCTCATCGGTGGAGATGGTGCCGTCACCGTCGCGGTCGAAGCGGGTGAACATCCGGTCGAACGGCGTGGCGTATTCCTCGACCGTCACCTGGGCATTGCCGTCGGGATCGTGGAACTGGAAGCTGCGCACGATGATGCGGTTCATCTGGTCGGTCCAGAGGGCCTTGTACTCGTCGAGCGAGAGCTGGCCGTCGCCATTGGCGTCGAACTGCTTCACCTTGTCGCCGGTGACCGTCGCCACCTCGTCGCGGGTGATCTGGCCGTCGCCGTTGACGTCGAAGCGCTCGACGATCGCCTCGAAGTCCGGCCCGCCGAAGCCGCCGGGGCCCATGCCCGGCCCACCGGGACCGCCCATCGGGCCACCGAAGCGCGGCATGCCGGGGCCGCCCATGAAGCGCATCATGCGGCCGCCATCGTGGTCACCGCCCGGGCCGTGCGGACCGCCGCGCATGCCCGGAGGGCCGCCGCGATCGCCGTCGAAATGCGCCATGCGCTGGCAGCCGGCGGCGTTGTCGTCCTGATCGGCGAGCGCCGGCATGGCGGCAACACCGAGCGACGAGCTGACCAGCGCGGCGAGCAGCATCTTGTGGGAAGTCTTCATGATCTCGTGTCCTTGTCTGTCGGGGTGGGGCACGACCCGAAGATAGGGACGATCACCGTCGGAGGTTTGCCATCCGACCGTCAGTTTGTATCGAGCCGTCGCTGGCCGGCGGGCTGATACAAAGCGATACAATTTTCCCCGCGCCGACGGCCGCGCGCGCCCATAATGACGCTGTCCCGGTCAGGACCGAGCCAATGGAACCCACCCCGCACATCCTCGTCGTCGACGACTCCGCCGATATCCGCGAGCCGCTCGCCAAGTACCTCGCCAAGAAGGGCATGCGCGTCTCGACCGCCGACGGCGGCCAGGAGATGCGTCGGGTGATGAAGACCAGCGCCATCGATCTCGTCGTGCTCGACATCATGATGCCGGGCGAGGACGGACTGGCGCTGTGCCGGATGATCCGCGAGACCACCGACCTGCCGGTCATCCTGCTCACTGCCATGGTCGAGGAAACCGACCGGGTGGTCGGGCTCGAGATCGGCGCCGACGACTACGTCACCAAGCCGTTCAGCCCGCGCGAGCTGCTCGCCCGCATCAAGGCCGTGCTGCGCCGGGCGAGGAGCGCGCCGCGCGCGCCGGCCGATGCCGAGCGCAGCCGCCTCGCCTTCGACCGCTGGACGCTCGACACGCTGCGGCGCGAGCTGCTCGGCGCCGACGGTGTCGCGGTGCCGCTGTCGACCACCGAGTTCCGCCTGCTCACGGTGTTCCTCGAGCGGCCGCACATCGTCCTCTCCCGCGACCAGCTCCTCGACCTCACCAGCGGCCGGTCGCTGGAGCCGTTCGAGCGCTCGATCGACAACCAGGTCAGCCGGCTCCGCAAGAAGATCGAGCCCGACCCGAAGAACCCCTCGATCATCAAGACCGTCTGGGGCGGCGGCTACGTGCTCGCGACGGAGGTGACGGAGGCGGCATGAAGTTCCCGCGGCTCAGCCTCGGCACCCAGCTCATCGTCCTCCTGCTCGTGGCGCTGGTCGTCGCCCAGGCGGCGAGCTTCATCATCTTCACCGACGATCGCCGGGCGGCGGTGCGGGCCGCGAGCCGCGCCGGCCTCCTCGAGAGCATGGCCTCGATCACCCGCGTCCTCCAGGAGACGCCGGCCGAGGGCCGCGAGGCGCTGGCGGATGCGGCGTCGACGCCGCGCATCCGCTACTGGGTCAGCGAGGAGAGCGCCACCCCGCCGGGCCCGCGCTCCAACCAGCTTGCCCTTCCCGCCCTCCAGTTTCAGCGGATGTTCATCCAGCTCCGCGAGGCGCCGCGCCTGACCGTGATCACCGGCAACCGCGACGACGGCGACGACCACGACGCCGACGGCGCACCCGGACCATGGCGCCAGCGCGGCGAGGGCATGCCCGGGTCGCCGGGCGGCGGCCGCCCGCCCTTCTTCGGCGACACCTTCGACGTGCTGGCCTCGGTGCCGTTCTCCGACGGCGGCTGGCTCAACGCCCAGACGCGGATCCGGGCCGAGCCGGTGCCGTTCCCGTGGCCGACGGTGATCTCGTCGGCGCTGATGGCGATCGCGATCCTGCTGATCGTCGGGGTGATCGTCCGCTATGCGACGCGGCCACTCGCCGCGCTCGCCGACCGGGTCGAGGCGTTCGGCCGCGGCGCCCCGTCGGTGACCCTGCCCGAGACCGGCCCGCGCGAGGTCCGCCGCCTGACCGAGGCCTTCAACCGCATGCAGGAGCGCCTCGCCCGCTTCATCGCCGACCGCACCCGGATGCTCGCCGCCATCGGCCACGACCTCCGCACCCCGATCACCTCGCTCAAGATCCGGGCCGAGCTGCTCGACGACGACGAGGCCCGGGACAAGATGCTGGCGACGCTCGACGACATGCAGCGCATGACCGAGGCGACCCTCGCCTTCGCCCGCGAGGACGCCCATGCCGAGCCCTTGCGCACCGTCGACCTCGCGGCCCTGGTCGAGAGCCTCTGCGACGACCTGGCCGCGATCGGGCAGGGCGTAGCTTTCACCGGGGTCGAGCGCCTGCCCTATCCGTGCCGGCCGACGGCGCTCCGCCGCGCCTTCAGCAACCTCATCGAGAATGCGGTCCGCTATGGCGACCGGGCGCGGGTGGCGCTCGCTGCCACGCCAGACGGCCCGCTGATCACCATCGACGACGACGGCCCGGGGATTCCCGCCGACCGCATCGAGGAGGTCTACAAGCCCTTCGTCCGGCTCGAGACGTCGCGGAACCGCGAGACCGGCGGCACCGGCCTCGGCCTCTCCATCGCGCGCTCGATCATCCTCGCCCACGGCGGCGAGCTGACGCTCTCCAACCGCAAGGAGGGCGGCCTCCATGTCGAGATCCGCCTGCCCCGGGCGGAGCAGTAGCCAGACCGGTCACGACCGCCGATTGCGCGCCGAAATACGATGTTACTTCCTGGCAATGCCTGTCGCGCTAATACTCCGCGCCAACGGACAACAAAGGGGAATCGGCCGCGGGCATGTGTGGAATCGTCGGCATACTGGGCACGCGGCCGGCAGCGCCGCTCCTTCTCGACGCGCTGAAGCGGCTCGAATATCGCGGCTACGATTCCGCCGGCGTCGCGACGCTGGAGGACGGGCACCTCACCCGCCGCCGGGCCGAGGGCAAGCTCCGCAACCTCGAGGCCAGGCTGGACCAGGCGCCGCTCGCCGGCCGCTCGGGTATCGGCCATACCCGCTGGGCGACCCACGGCAAGCCGACCGAGACCAACGCCCACCCGCATGCCACGCCGAAGCTGGCGCTGGTCCACAACGGCATCATCGAGAACTACCGCGAGCTCAAGGAAGAGCTCTCCGCCGCCGGCTATCCCTTCGCCACCGAGACCGACAGCGAGGTGATCGCCCATCTCGTCACCCGCAACCTCGACGCCGGGATGGCGCCGGAGCAGGCGGTGGAAGCGGCCCTCGGCCGGCTCGAGGGCGCCTTTGCGATCGCCATCCTGTTCGACGGCGAGGACGACCTGATGATCGGCGCCCGCCGCGGCAGTCCGCTCGCCATCGGCCACGGCGATGGCGAGATGTTCTTCGGCTCGGATGCGATCGCGCTGGCCTCGCTCACCGACCGCCTGACCTATCTCGAGGACGGCGACTGGGCGGTGCTACGGCGCGGCTCGGTCTCGATCCGCGATGCCGCCGGGCGCGCGGTGAGCCGGCCGATGGTTCGGACGCTCGCCTCGAGCCTCCTGATCGACAAGGGCAACCATCGCCACTTCATGGCGAAGGAGATCTACGAGCAGCCCGAGGTGGTCGGCCACACCCTCGCCCACTATCTCGACTTCGCCGCCGGCCGCTCGGCGCTGCCCGAGGACGCCGGCATCGACTTCGCCGCCCTCGACCGGCTGTCGATCACCGCCTGCGGTACCGCCTACTATGCGGGCCTCGTCGGCAAGTACTGGTTCGAGCGCTTTGCCCGGCTGCCGGTGGACATCGACATTGCTTCGGAGTTTCGCTACCGCGAGCAGCCGCTCGCCCCAGGTGGCCTGTCGATCGTCGTCTCCCAGTCCGGCGAGACCGCCGACACCCTCGCTTCGCTCCGCTATGCGAGGAGCCAGGGCCAGCAGGTCGCTGCGGTGGTGAACGTCAAGGAATCCACGATCGCCCGCGAGTCCGACGTCGTGCTGCCGACGCTGGCCGGCCCCGAGATCGGCGTCGCCTCGACCAAGGCCTTCACCTGCCAGCTGTCGACGCTCCTCGCGCTGGCACTCGCCGCCGGCAAGGCCCGCGGCCATGTCTCGGCGGACGACGAGGCGCGGCTGGTCCGCGCCATGAGCGAGGTGCCGCGGCTGATGAGCGCCGCGCTCCGCCTCGAGCCGCAGATCGAGGCGCTTGCCCGCGAGCTCGCCAAGGTCAGCCACGTGCTCTATCTCGGCCGCGGCACGAGCTATCCGCTCGCCCTCGAAGGCGCGCTGAAGCTCAAGGAGATCTCCTACATCCACGCCGAGGGCTATGCGGCGGGCGAGCTCAAGCACGGCCCGATCGCGCTGATCGACGAGACCATGCCGGTGGTGGTGATCGCGCCCTATGACCGGATCTTCGAGAAGACCGTCTCGAACATGCAGGAGGTCGCCGCACGTGGCGGCCGGATCATCCTGATCACCGACCCCAAGGGACGCGACGCGGCGGCAATCGATGCCGTCGAGACGCTGATCCTGCCGGAGATGCCGTCCTCGATCGCCCCGCTGGTCTACACCATCCCGGTGCAGCTTCTCGCCTATCACACCGCCGTGCTGAAGGGCACCGACGTCGACCAGCCGCGCAACCTCGCCAAGTCCGTGACGGTGGAATGATGGCAACCGGCACCCGGCGCACGACAGGCATCGCCGGGACCGGACGCCCGCCAGGCTGATGGCGGCACCACCCGGCACCCCGGCCGCGCGGCTTCGCATCGGCGTCGACGTCAATCCGCTGCGCCCGCCCTACACCGGGGTCGGCAACTACGAGCTCTGGCTGCTCGACGCGCTGCTCGCGCTCGAGGCGGATCTCGCGCTCGACGGCTTCGGGCGGTTCGGCTGGTGCGCAGTCGATGCGGACTTCATTGCGGCCCGGATGGGCGGCGGCAGCAAGGCCGGGGCCGGGCCGTCCCCCGTCCACCCTGCCCCGCAGTCGGCCTCGCGCCGCATCGTCGGCGCGATGGAGCGTGCGGCACGCGGCTCGAGCCTCGCCCGGGCGAGCATCGCCGCCCTGCGCGGCTCGACCTATGCCCGCAGTGCCGGCACCCGCCGGCTCGATGCCTTCCACGCCTTCATGTACCGGGCGCCGGCGCGGGTCGAGGCGGTGCCGGTCATCCCGGTCATCTACGATCTCTCGCATGTCCGCCATCCCGAGTTCCACCCAGCCGGGCGGCTGCGCTGGATGGAGGGCGTCGCCGAGGAATGCCAGCGCGCGCCGCTGGTGCACACCATCTCCGCGTTCACCGCTAGGGAGATCGTCTCGGTATGGGGCGTGCCGCGGGAGCGGATCCATGTCGTGCCGCCGGCAGTGAGCGACGTCTTCCGCGATCCCGCCAAGGCCGATCCCGGCGTGCTGGCCCGCCTCGGCCTCCGTGCCGGCGGCTACGCGCTCACCGTCTCGACGCTCGAGCCGCGCAAGAACCTTTCGACCCTGCTCGACGCCTATGGGCGGCTGCCGGCCGCCGAGCGCGAGCGGCTGCCGCTGGTCGTCTCGGGCGCGCCGGGCTGGGGCGGCGTGCGGCTCGAGGACCATCCCCTCGTCCGCTCCGGCGCCGTCCGCCTTGCCGGCTATGTGAGCGACCGGGAGCTTGCCGCGCTCTATCGCGGCGCCCGGATCATGCTCTATCCCTCGATCTACGAGGGCTACGGCATGCCGGTGATCGAGGCTCTTGCCGTCGGCTGCCCCGTCGTCGCCTCCGACGCCGCCTCGATGCCGGAGGCGCTCGCCGGCCATGGCCGTCTGGTCGACCCGCACGACGTCCCCGGCTGGACGGAGTCGCTCCGGGAAGCACTCGCCGACGACAGCCTGCAGACCGAGGACCGCCGCGCCGCGCGCCGCGCCCATGCCACGGCCTGGCGCTGGCACGACGCCGCAGAGCGGGTCCTCGCCATGTATCGTGCGATCGCCGGCAGCTGACCCGGCGATGCGGGCACCGACACTCAGCTTCCGGTGCTGTCGGGCGACCAGCGCTGCGAGGAGATCAAGAGGCTCACCAGCTCCGCCTGGCGATGCGTGTCGGTCTTGAAGAAGACCGACTTGAGGTGATGGCGCACGGTCTCGATCGACACCCCGTAGACGTCGGCGATCTCCCGCGTCGTCAGCCCGTCGACCAGGGCGGCGGCGATCTTGGTCTCCTGCTTGGTGAGACCGAAATCCTCCGAGCGCGTCCCCATGAGGGTGGCGGCGCG
Source organism: Pseudomonadota bacterium (assembly GCA_023392225.1). Lineage (GTDB taxonomy): Bacteria > Pseudomonadota > Alphaproteobacteria > Rhizobiales > Kaistiaceae > Bauldia. The sequence goes on along the minus strand of JAEVZM010000469.1, from coordinate 5,760 downwards.
GGACGAGCCGAACAGCGCGACCACCCATTTGCCGCCGCCTTCCAGCCAGGCAAGCCGGGGGTCCCTGACCAGCTGCGGAAACTGAAGGAACCGCCATGCGGTCGGCGCGTCATTGGTCCCGATCGAGCCCAGCGGGCTGACATCCGGCGTCTCGAGCACCTGGCTGAGCCGCATGCTGGCCTCGGCATTCGCGATCCATAGCTGGTCGCGCTCGGTCAGGGAGACGATCGCCTTCTGTTCCAGAAGCTGCCGGCCGCGCTCGTTGGCCTCGTGCACCACCCCATGCGGGTCGAGCAGGAAACCCGCCGCCTGGAACTGGTGGACGAGCCCGGAGATCGTCGCCGACGGCTGCCGGGCCGCCTCGAAATCCGCGCTGATTGCGACGGCATTGCCGAGATGGGGCGCCATGTCCGAGAGAAACCGCCGTACCGAGCGATTGTAGGTCTCGGCCATGCGCGCCCCGTAGAGGAGGCTGAGATGGGAGGACCGCCCCGGTTCCTGGTAGAGCTTGATCGCGGCGGCGCTCTCGGCCTCGCCGACGCTGGTGAGGAACTCCTGGTAGAACGCATGGTCCCGGAACAGGGCGGAGGGATAGACCGCATCGCTGATGGCGGACCGCAGCAGCGGCATCCTCCCCATGTGCGGCGCCCAGGGATTTATGCTGGCATAGTGCGAGACGTACTCGTCCACATGGCTCTGCTCGTAGCCGGCGGAAACGACGCCGGTGGCCCCTGCGGGCGCGAGGTGGCTGGAGAGGATCGCGACCTTGGTGCCGGGGAATGCGTTGGCCATGAACTCGACCACGGCGTCCCATGTCACCACGCCGCGCGCCGCGCGATATGTCACGTCCACGCACTCGCCCAAACGCTTGTCAGTTCTTTCCAAGGTCACCTCGGTTCGCCATTCCACGAGCTGGAATGCTGCTCCATTCCCCGTCGTCTGTGATTCCCCCGAATGGGGGGGACGACATTGTACAACACTGTCCCTAGCCTCGATGACCGGGCGCGATTCCCCGTCGCACCTCCGTCGCGGGGCGGGTCCCGACCCGGAAGGAACGCATCTGAATGGCTGAAGACCGCTCGACCCAAGCCACCGTGGGCGCGAGGCCGCTCGATCTGGCGGGAGACGGTCCCGAGCTCGTCGCCTTCGCCTTGCTGCGCTATCTCGCCCAGCTCGAGCAACGCGACGCCGACATGGTCTTCGACCGCGCCTGGCTGCTCGACGCCTATGCCGAGTGCCTCGAGGCGGTGCAGGGCAAGCGGGCACCGAAGATGCCGGCGTCTAAGGCGCAGCCCACCCGCTCGCCCCGGCGCTGAGCCCCCTCCCGCCCTCATGATCGCCGGCCCTTGCGCGCCAGCTCGGTGAAGATCTCCCGGTAGCGTGGCAGGGACTGCGTCTCGAAATCGTATCGCTCGCGCACCGTGGCGCGCGCCGCCTCGCCGAGGCGCCGGCAAGCCACCGGATCGTCGAGAAGCTCTCCAGCCAGATCGACGAGCCGCCGCGTGTCGAAAAACGGAAAGAGGCGTCCGTTCTCCCCGTCCGAGATGACTTCCGCCACCGGCGCGGTGTCGGAGGCGAGGACGGTGCAGCCAGCCGACATCGCCTCGAGCAACGACCATGAGAGCACGAAGGGATAGGTGAGATAGAGGTGAAGCCGCGACACCTGCAGCAGCGTCAGATAGCGGTCGTAGGCGATGCGCCCCAGGAAATGGACGCGCCCGGGATCGATCGAATCGCCGACCTCCGCGAGAAGCCGCTGCCGCCAAGTCGTGCCGGGTCCCGGCGAGGCCCCGTAGCTCACATCGTCGCCGCCGACGATCACCACAGTCGCCCGCGGACGCCGACGCAGGAGCTCCGGCAGCGCGCGCATGACGATGTGAAAGCCGCGGTACGGCTCGAGCGAGCGCGACACGAAGGTTACCACCTCGTCGTCGCGGGTCACGACCCTCCCGTCGGGAAGAGTGAGGCGCGCCGCCGGATCGGGACTCGTGCGCGTCGTGTCGATGCCCTCGTGCAGCGTCCTCAGCTGGCTGCGAATCGCCTGCGGGAAGGTGCTCGCCTGCCAGGCCGTCGCGGTGACGCAGAGATCGGCATCCTCGAACGCCATCAGGGATGGGACATTCCGGAACCGGACATACGGCAGCAACTGGGATGCCGGAGCGAACTCGGGATCGAAGTCGAGATCCGAATCACGGCTGCGGTAGAAGTACTCCAGGTAGGCGACCAGAGGCACGTCGGGATACACGTCGCGCAGGAACAGCGCCTCCCCCCAGGCCGGGTGGGCGAACACGACGTCCGGCGTGAAGCCCTGTGCCTTGAGCCCCATCAGGCACTGGTAGGCGGTCCGCCCGGTGCGGAGCTCGCCCTCCATGTCGAAATGCGGCGGCTGAATCGCCGACCGGCTCGGCAGCCGTGACGTATGCGAGCGATAGCGGACGCCGTGGATCCTGGCCTCCTCGCGATCGCCGACGCCGACGGCCACCACCGTCCCCTCTCGCGCGATTGCCGGCGCCAGCCTCGCGAACTGGCCGGGATAGTTCTGGTGCATGACGAGCAGCTTCATGCCGCCACCGGCGAGCCTGCGGGGAAGGGCGGAAATGCTGCGACAGCTAACACGCAACTAGCCCTAACAATTAGAATTTCATTCTCCATACCCGCCATTTCCAGCCGCTGCGTTCTCAGTACCGGCCAGACTATAGCTCCTCCCTTACATTCTCAACTTAACCCAGCGCATGGCGAACTTATGTGCGCTGCACACTACAATATCCCCCATCTTGGGTATGGACATGCGGTGTCGATCGGCGGCTCAATAGCCAACAATGAGGCATAGACCTAATACAACTTCTAGTACCGTTCGCGGTCACGTAATATACAGAGGTTCTCATGGCCACCGCTCCTAGCGCCTTTTTCGGAACCCACGCCAACAACACCGAGCTTTCGTACATCCTCTCGAATATGAAATCGGGGACCGAGTTCAAGACTGTCTATGACAGCGATGACTACGGCTCGGTCATCAGCGGCTCGAAGAAGGATGAGATCTTTTACACCGATGGCGCCAGGGTAAATGGCGGCAAAGGCTACGATGTCGTCGTGCAGTCGGAGAAGGACGGCGTCCTTTCTGATCTTAAATTGCACAAGACGGTCGAGAGCGGGATCCTCACCGGCGACAAGGATGCTGACATTATTGGCACCAAGGGTGACAACAATCTTGTCGGTAATGATGGTGATAACCTTCTCAAGGGTGGCAAGGGCAACGATGTCCTCGTCGGCAACGACGGCGACGACGCGCTCGTCGCGGGCAAGGGCAAGGATGTGCTGTTCGGCGGCACCGGCGACGACACGCTCAAGGGCGGCACGGGCAAGGACGAGCTTTTCGGAGGCGACGGCAACGACACGCTGAAGGGGGGCGACGGCAAGGACCTCCTGTCTGGACTGTCGGGGGACGACGAGCTCTTCGGACAGGACGGCAAGGACACGCTGATCGGCGGCATCGGCAACGACACGCTGTTCGGCGGCCAGGGTGCCGACAAGCTGACCGGCGATGAAGGCAGCGACGTCTTTGGCTTCCTCAAGGGCGAGAAGGGCGTCGACGTCATCACCGACTTCGAGGCCGGCATCGACAAGATCGACCTCAGCGCCTTCCACACCGACTTCGACAAGCTCAAGTTCAAGGACGCCGGCGACGACGTGGTCATCACGGTCGGTCACGGCAAGAGCGCTGTGAAGTTCAAGCTGCTCGGCTACCACGCGAACGACATCGACGGCAGCTTCTTCCAGTTCTGATCGCATCCCTGCGCCCTGGCGGCTGAACGTGACCGCGGGTGGACTCGAGGTTTGGGCGGTACCCCTTTCGCGGCAGGCCGCCGCGCTCTGGGTGGCTCTGCCGGCGTCGGCCTGTGAGGTCGCCATGGCTCTCGACCACGAAGGGGAAACCGATGTCTGGTTCAGGCGGCGGATCATCGTGCCCGGACATCGGGTCCATCTGTTCGTCTGCCGGATGCAGGATGTCGCCACGCTGAAGCACTGCGTGCTCGCCTTCCGCCCGTCCCGCGATCAGGCCGCCGAGCGCCACATGGCAAGGCTTCGGCTCGCCGACTGGCGCTCGCCCGCGGCCGGCATGGCGATCCACGCCGTGGTCGACGGGCTCTCCGCCCAGGGCGGTCTCGACGACGTCGACGTCTTCACCCGCGCCCTCGCCGGGATGAGCGCCTGGGCGGTCACCTCCGACCGAAACGCCACTCATGACGGGATCTCGGTGGCGCGCTTCGAGATTCGCCCGCCAGGCCTGAAACCGGTTCCCGCCATCCTGGTGACGGACGGAGAGCTGTCCTTCGGGGAGCTCTCGCCGGCCTATTGCGACCAAACCGGGTGTTGCCTGTTGTGGCCGGGACGGAGCTTCGAGCAGGCCTTCGTGGAGCTCGATGGCGAGCTCGTCGAGCTGCGGCTCAATCTGCGCTCGGAGGGTCTGCCGTCGCTGCCGGCATGGCTCGCGGAAATGGAGCGCGAACGGCTCGACTGCGTTCTCGACGCCTGGCTGAACCTGGCCGGCGACGAGCGGATCTCCGGCATGTCGGCCTTTGCCGAGCCACTCGCGACGTCCCGGGAGATCTGGCTGGCGGAGACCCGCCTGCACATCGGAGGCGCGTTCTGCCTTGGGCGGACGCTGGTCCTCTCGGCCGAGCTCCCGGCGGCGGCCAGGATCGAGATCGAGTTGCCTGTCGCCCAACGGAGCCCGATCCCGCTCGAGCCCGCCGCCGACGTCGGTGGCGATGGCGCGGCGCCCACGCTCTATCGCGCCGCCTTGGAGACGGCGATGGGTCCGGCCGCCCAGCCGGCACGGCTCCGGGTGACGCACGAGGGCGCCTCACGCTCGATCTGGATCGCGGCACGCGCCCTCACCGAGCCGGAGGCCCGTCTCGCCTTTCACGCCGCCCTCGACTGGGATACCGCCGAGGACACGATCGTGGCGGAACTGGCGGAGGCTTCGATCCAGTCCATGGGCGGCCTCCCCGGCCCGGGATACACCACAATCAACCTCGGCGCCCGCGCCGCCGACCCCACTGCTCCGCTTGTCGTCTGCCCCTTCCAGGGCAACGGCTTCGACACCAAGGCGACACTGCTCGCAATGCGCCTCGGCCTCGGCAGCGAGGCCGTACTGCGCATCGTCAGTCGCGGACGCCCCACCGAGACCGAGCTGCAGGAGCTTCGCACCTACGCCCTGGACATCGGCGGGCGGATAGAGCTGGCGATCTGCGCGGCGCGGCACCCGCTCGGGCCGGCGATGGCGTCGATGCCCGGCGACAACCGTCGCGCCGCGATCGTGCTGATCGGCAGCGGTCTCTTTCCCCGCGACGCCGACTGGTGGCCCAAGCTCGCCACGTCCATCCGGCGCAACCAGCGCGGCGTCTTCTGGCGCTCCCCGACGGACCGGCAGGAGATGGCCACGGCCGTCGAGTACCGGCTCGAAGGGCCGCCATTCGTCGTCCTAGGTCCGCGCGCCGGATATGATGCCCTCAGCCCGACGGTCGACGTCTTCAGCTTCGAGGGCTTCGTCCGCCACCTGCTGTCGAAAGCGGCAGCGATGCAGCGTGCCGTCGCGCTGGCGGCACCGCGGATCGTCCGCTTCACCCGGATCAGGAGCGGCATCCCGCAACTCGGCGACGTCCGCCTCGACGACGCCATCTTCGACGCCGCAAGGGGCGCGACGGAGCGCGACGCCGATGCCGACGCCGCGCCGATCGCCCTGACGCAGGCGTCGGC
>JAEVZM010000437.1 GCA_023392225.1 Pseudomonadota bacterium | reverse complement strand
GTCGAAGTAGATCAGGACATTGCGGCAGAACACGACATCGAAGGTGCCCAGCCCGACCGGCGAATCGAGAAGGTTGAACTCCTTGAACGTGATGTTCCGGCGGAGTTGGTCCGAGATCTGCCAGTTGTCGCCGACCTTGGTGAAGTGCTTCACCAGGCACTGCGCGGGCAGCCCGCGCTGGACCTCGAACTGCGTGTAGATCCCTTCCCGCGCCCGACCGAGGGCCTCGCTGGAGATGTCGGTGGCAACGATCTGGAGCTTCCTCCCGGGTATCCGCGCCGCGTTGTCGGCGGCCAGCATCGCGAGCGAGTAAGGCTCCTGGCCGGTCGAGGCGGCCGCGCACCACACCCTGATGTCGCGGCCCGGCGGGCGAGTGGCGTGGAGCTTCGGGAGAGCGACGCCGAGGAAGGCGTCGAACGGCACCTTATCCCTGAAGAACAGGGATTCGTTGGTCGTCATCGCCTCGATGACGGCCTGCTTGGTCTCGTGGTCGGCCGGCTGCTTGAGCCGCTCGACGAGTTGCGAGAGGGTCCGCAGGCCCACCGAGCGCGCCACCGGCGCGAGACGGCTCTCGAGCAGGTAGTGCTTGTCGTCAGGCAGCGCAAAGCCCGAACGGACTTTCAGGAAGCTGCGAAAGAACGCGTAGTCGGCGGCGGAGATCATGCCCGCGCCCCTGTCAGCATGCGCGCGATGCGCGGGCCGATGCGCCCGAGCGGAAGGACCTCCGCACAGCTTCCCGCCGCGAAGGCGGCTCCCGGCATTCCCCAGACCACGCTCGTCTCCTCGTCCTGTGCAATCACGCTGCCGCCGGCATTGGCGATGGCGACCGATCCCTTGGCCCCGTCGGTCCCCATTCCGGTGAGGACGATGGCCAGGGTCCCGGCGCCGTAGGAATCCGCCATCGACCGGAACAGGGGGTCGACCGCGGGCTTGCAGAAGTTCTCCGGTGGCGCGTCGTTGAGGCGGGCGACCATCGCGTCCCCCGCCCGGGCGACGATCATGTGCTTCCCGCCCGGCGCGACCAAAATCCTCCCGTTCTGGAGCGGCTCGCCGTCCCGCGCCTCAGCCGCGGGCAGCGCGGTGGCGCGTCCCAGGTGCTCGGCGAGGATGGCGGTGAAGGTCGGCGGCATGTGCTGGGTGATCAGCACGGGCACGCGGGCGAGCGCGCTGCCGGCATCGGTGAGCACCCGGGCAAGGGCCGGCGGCCCCCCGGTCGAGCTGCCAATCACGAGGCAGCGCACGGCGCTCATCGAGTAGCGGCGCAGCGGCGACTTGCGCTCGGGCGAAGCGACGGGCGCCGCCGTCTTCAGCGCCGAGGCCCCTTCCCGCAACGCCGGGGCGGCAGCCGCGACGGCAGACGGTCCGGGCCGGGTGCGTCCGCGATTCGACCGCTTGCGCCCGAGCTGGCGGATCTTGGTGATCAGGTCCGCCTTGAACTGGTCCGCCGAAGCGAGGCCCGCGCCCTCGGGCTTGGTCAGGTAGTCGGCGGCGCCGAGGGTGAGCGCGTTGAGGCTGACCTCAGCCCCGCGCCGCGACAGCGTCGAGGCGACGAGGACGACGACCCCGGGCCAGCGCGACAGGAGCAGCGGCAGCGCGGTGAGGCCGTCCATCTCGGGCATCTCGAGATCGAGAAGGACGACGTCGGGGCGGGACACCGCCACGTCGTCGACGGCACGGCGGCCGTTCTCGTGCGTGGCGACAATCGTGACGTCGGGAAGCTGGCTCAGCCAGCCCGCGACGATCCGCCGGATGACCTGGGAATCGTCGACCAGCATCACGCGGATCGGCGCTTCGGCGGACACGTCGGGCGTACTCCCGGAGCGCGCCGGTATCGTCAGGCCGTCGATGTGGGTCATAGGAGGCCTACCTGGAGGAGCTTGTCCCGCAGGATGTCGGCGTCGAACGGCTTCATGATGTACTCGTCTCCTCCGACTTCGAACGCGCGGGCGATGTGATCGACGTCGTTCTCCGTGCTGCAGAAGATGACCTTCGGCTCCGCCCCGCCGGGCGAAGCACGAAGCGCGACGAGGAACTCGGGGCCGCTCATGACCGGCATGTTCCAGTCGAGAAGGATGCCGTCGGGCATCTCCGCCGAGCAGGCGTGGAGCGCTTCGTCGCCGTCGCCGGCCTCCCGGACACGGAAGCCCTCCGACTCGAGAAAGCGCCGGGCAACGCCGCGGATGAGCCGCGAGTCGTCGACGATGAGGCAGGTCTTCATGGCTGTCTCCAAACCCGCCTCAAGCCGCCTTCAGCGCCGGCGCGACCGCGCGGAGGGCGCGGTCGACGTCGAGCACCAGCATCAGCTCGCCGCTGACCCGGTAGACGCCGGCCACCAGCTCGGCCCAGCGCGGGTCCATGTTGGCCGGGTTCGACTGCCGGGGCAGCCCGTCGATGGTCAGCACCTCGCCGACAGCGTCGATGATCAGCCCGTAGGACTCGCCGTGGAAGTCGATCCCAGCGGCGACGAGCGACGTGGATTCGCGCTCCGGCAGGCGCAGCAACCGGCGCATGTCGATCATCGTCACGATCCGTCCCCGGAGGTTGAGGACGCCCTCCACCTCGGGGGGAGAGAGCTTCACCCGCGTGATCTGCTCGGGGACGAAGACCTCGTGGATGGTCGCGATCGGCAGGCCGAACAGCTGCTTGTGGATGCGCACCGTGATGAACTGGCCCTGCCCGCCTTTTGCCTTTGCGTCGCTCATGCTGCTTCTCCGAGCCGCTCGTCGTTGTGGTTGCCGAGGGCCGCGACGAGTCCGGCGCGGTCCGACTTGGCGATGTGGTTGGTGAATCCCGCCTCGCGGCCGCGCTCCTTGGCCTCATCGGAGCAGATGCTCGACAGGGCGATGAGCGGGGTGTCGCGGTAGCGGCTGCCGATGCTGAACGTCATCTACGACCGGCTGGCGACGTTCTGCGCCGACGCCCTTCGTCACATGACCGCGTCGCAACCCTACTTCTCGCTGAGCAGCGTCGAGAACAGCCGCATCGGCGACATCCTCGACAGCTACGAAGCCAATGCCATCGTCGGCGTCTTCCATGCGCCGACCTGGGACAGCCATCTCCTCGTCGGCTTCGACCGCGACTTCGTGTTCACCATGATCGAGGCGCTCCTCGGCTCCGACGGCTCCGAGCCGCCAGTCGAGGAGGAGCGCAGCTTCTCGAACGTCGAGGTCCGCGTCGCCCGCGCGATCTTCGAGCTGATCGGCAAGGCGCTGCGTTCGGCCTTCGGGCTCGTCACGGACGTGCAGATCAAGTTCGAGCGCTCCGAGACCCGCATGGACTTCGCGGTGATCGGCCGGCGCAGCAATCCCGCGGTAGTCAGCAAGTACCTTCTCCAGGCAATCAACCGCGGTGGCGAGATGTTCGTCGCCATACCGCAATCGGCCCTGACGCCGATGCGGCGCTCGCTGTCGAGCCTGGTGTCGAGCGAATCCAACGGCCGCGACCCGAACTGGGCCCGCCAGATCCACGACGAGGTCCAGCGGACCGAGGTGGTGCTGAGCGGCGTCATCGAGGAGCGCGGCTTCACCCTCGACGACGTCGCCCGCTTCCGCGTCGGCCAGACGCTCCTTCTCCAGGCGACACCCCGCAGCCCGATCCGCCTGCAGTCCACCGACCAGCCGCTGTTCTGGACCCGCATCGGCCAGCACGACGGCCACTACACGCTCTCGATCGAAGAACCGATCGATCACAAGCAGGAGTTCATCGATGACATTCTCTTTGGTTGATGCAGCGCTCCTGGTGGCCCTCCTGACGACCACCGTCTCGGTAGTGCTCGTCTACCGGCGCCTGCGCAAGATGAACCGCATGCTGGTCGAGTACCAGGCGGCGACCGAGTCCACGGCGCGCGCCCTCGACGGCGCCGTCAAGGCGGTCGCCTGCCTCAACACCGAGACGCGCGCCCTGATCAACGCCCTGATCGCACGCGCCGCGGAAGCCAACTGCATCCTCGAGGATCTCGACCGCGAGCAGCGACGCTTCCACGTCGTCAATGCACCCGCCGAGCCGGCTCGCCAGTCGTCCCGGTCGTGATCCGCCCAACCCCCAACGGAGTGCATGAGCATGAACAGTGATGACGTTCTTCTCGCCGATGGCGAGGTCGCGGAAGACGCAGCCGAGGCACTCGGCAGCGAGCGCAACATCGACACGGTGATGCGGATCCCGGTCAACCTCCAGGTCGTGCTCGGCTCGGCGACGATGCCGGTGTCGAGCGTCCTGAAGCTCGGCCGCGGTGCGGTCGTCGCGCTCGACCGCCGCGTCGGCGAGCCGGTCGACGTCGTCGTCAACGGCCGTACCGTGGCGCGCGGTGAGATCGTGGTCGTCGAGGACGACAATTCGCGCTTCGGCATCTCGCTCACCGAGATCGTCGGTCCGGGCGGCTCGGACGGGCACTAGACCATGCCCGCCGTCGCGACCACATCCCCGGGGAAGTCGGCAGGCACCAAGCCGCTGCGCGGGCCGGACCGGGTGGCGGCGCTGCTGATGAGCATGAACAAGCCGCTGGTCTCGCGGCTGCTCCAGCACTTCGAGCCCGAGGACATCCGGCGCATCACCCGCTCGGTCGCCGAGCTGCACCCGGTCCCGCCGCAGCAGATCCAGGGCCTGATCGAGGAGTTCGCCGACCAGTTCGCCGCCGGTACCAGCCTGATCGGCGCCGCCAGCGAAGTCGAGCGGCTGCTCGACGGCGTGCTGCCGCGCGACGAGATCGACAAGATCATGGCCGATCTCCTCGGCAATGCCGACCGCTCGATCTGGGAGCGGATCTCGACGGTGTCGGAGGCGACGCTCGCCAGCTACATGCTGAAGGAGCATCCACAGACCGCGGCGGTGGTGCTGTCCAAGGTCAAGCCGTCCTGCGCCGCGAAGGTGATGGGCCATCTGCCGCGCGAGTTCCTCGACGGCGTCATGCGCCGGATGTTGGCCCTCAAGCCGATCGTGGACGATGCGATGCGCATCCTCGAGCGCACGCTCCACGAGGAGTTCATGGTGAACTTCTCGCGGAACGTTGGCGCCGACAGCCATGGCCGGATAGCCGACATCATCAACAAGATGGAACGGAACCAGATGGAGGAGGTTCTCGACAGCCTTGCGCAGTCGCGGCCGAAGTCCGCCGAGATCCTCAAGGGTCTTCTGTTCACATTCGACGACATCACCAAGCTGACGCCGAAGGCCCGCACCACGCTGTTCGACCAGGTGCCGAACGACAAGGTGGTCATGTCGCTCCGCGGCACCGACGCCGAATTCCGCGACACGATCCTCCAGGCACTCTCCTCGCGCGTCCGCCGCATGGTCGAACAGGAGCTGAACGACGGCCAGTCGATGCCGGCGCGCGATGTGCTGGAGGCCCGCCGCACGATCACCGACCTCGCGCTGGAGATGGCCGGCCGGGGCGAGATCGAGCTCAATTCGGAAGCCGACGAAGACGCGTATCTCCGGTAGCGGCGGCAGAGAACGATGTCCGACGCTCCCGACAAGGAAAGCAAGACAGACAACGCGACGGAGAAGAAGATCTCCGACGCGATCGAGAAGGGCAACGTGCCCCAGTCGCGCGAGGCGCCGGTCTTCGCCTCGCTGGCCGGGATCCTTCTCGTCCACGTCTTCCTCGTCGGCGATCGCGCCGCCCAGCTCGCCGAGCGGCTTGCGATCCTCCTCGACAAGCCTGCCGACTTCGACCTCACGACCGGCGACGATGCGACCCAGCTCCTGTGGGCCGTCGCCGCCGAGGCCGCGACGGCGCTGGCGCCGATCGTCCTCCTCCTCCTAGCGGCCGGCCTCGTCGCCTCGCTCTTCCAGAACGTGCCGCGGCTCGTCGGCCAACGCATCCGCCCGCAGTGGAACCGCGTCTCCCCGGCAGCCGGCTGGAAGCGGATCTTCGGCGCCCAGGGCGCGATCGAGTTCGCCAAGTCGGTGTTCAAGTTCGGCGCGGTCGGCTTCACCGCCTTCCTCGTGCTTCGCTCCGACGCCGAGCGGGTCGCCGGCGCCATCCTCACCGATCCGGCGCAGATTCCCGACACGATGCTGTCGCTCGCGATCCGCTTCCTGTCGGCGGTGTGCGTGGCGACCATCCTACTCGTCGCCGGCGACCTCGTCTGGTCGCAGCTCAAGTGGCGCATCGATCTCCGCATGACCCGGCAAGAGATCAAGGACGAGATGAAGGAGGGCGAAGGCGATCCGCTGGTCAAGGCGCGGCTGCGCTCCCTCGCCCGCGACCGCGCCCGTCGGCGGATGATCTCCGCGGTCCCACGCGCCACGGTGGTGATCGCCAACCCGACCCACTTCGCTGTCGCGCTCCGCTACGACCGCGGCGAAGGCGGCGCGCCATTCGTCGTGGCGAAGGGAGCGGACCTCGTCGCGCTCCGCATCCGTGAGATGGCGGCCAAGCACGGCGTGCCGGTCATCGAGGACAAGCCGCTCGCCCGGGCACTCTACGCCGCGGTCGAGGTCGACCAATGGATTCCGCCGGAGTTCTACAAGGCCGTCGCCCGCATCCTCTACTATCTCTACACGAGGCGCGAAAATGCGCATGCATGAGAACCTGAACGCGATCTGGCGTTCGCCTGCCACCTCCGACACCCTCGACGCCTATGAGCGGGTGCTCGGCGAGGCGCTCCGGCCAGTCGTGGCCGAGATGACGCTGATCGACGCCGACGTCCTCGTCTCGTGCATCTGCGGGGGCAAGGACTCGGCGCTCGCCGAGCTGGTCGAATCCTCGGGCGAGCTGGCGCTGAAGCCGCACACGCTGCGCTACGACTCCCATGCCGAAGTGTCCTTCGGCTGGGGGAACTGGCCGCAGATCACCATGGGCCTGGTGTTCCAGTCGCCGGAGGTCGAGGCCCATTTCCGCCTGATCTTCGGGCGGCGCACGATCGGCATCGAGCTGACCGGCGTGATCTTCACCGCTCCGCTCGGTAGCCACGACGAGAACATCCGGCGCTTCGCCGAGGCGCTCGCGGCCAACGGACTGTCGCCCGCGCACTGAAGCGCCCGCCAGTCTCGGACAAGCTTCCCTTCGTAATCCATCCGCAGTGAACCGAAAGGAGACGCGCATGACGCCCGTCTATCTGTTCGGCCTGGCATCCCGGCACGCCCAGTGGGCGTCGCTCCGCCAGGTGACGATCAGCGGCAATGTCGCCAATGCCAACACGCCCGGCTACGAGGCTCTCGACGTCGCGCCGTTTACGGACGTGATGAAGGAGACCCAGATGTCGATGGCGCGGACCAGCGCCCGGCATCTCGGCGGTGACGTGGCCGAGGCCTTCACCGGCAAGGTGGACCCAAGCGCGAGCTGGGACATCACCCACTCCGGCAACAGCGTCAGCATCGACCAGGAGATGGTCAAGGCTGCCGACGTCAACCGCGCCATGTCCCTCAACACCAGCATCGTGAAGTCGTTTCACCGCATGATGCTGTCGGCGACGAGGAGCGCGTGATGATCGATCCGCTCCGCGCGGCCGGCCAGATCGCCGGCGACGGCCTCTCCGTCCAGTCGACCCGCATGCGGGTCGTCTCCGAGAACATCGCCAATGCCCGCTCGACCGGCACCACGCCCGGCGCCGACCCCTATCGCCGCAAGACCATATCCTTCGCCGCCGAGCTGGACCGCGCTTCCGGCGGCAGCCTCGTCGAGGTGAATTCGATCGACCGCGACCCCTCGCCCTTCCC
>JAEVZM010000410.1 GCA_023392225.1 Pseudomonadota bacterium | reverse complement strand
GCCTCGGCTTCGCGGAGGAGCTGGTTGGCGGCGAGCCAGCGCAGGTGCAGTACCGTCGCCTCGGCCTGGCGGATCTGGCCGGAGAGGTTGCGGTAGCGCACCGCCTGCCGAGCCTGGCGCTTCAGCGTCTCGAGCTGCGAATCGATCTCGCCGATCACGTCGTCGAGCCGGGCAAGGTTCTGCTCGGCGGCCGACAGGCGAAGCTCAGCCTCGTGGCGCCGGTTGTGGAGGCCGGAGATGCCGGCCGCCTCCTCGAGGAGGGCCCGGCGGTTCTTCGGCTTGGCGGCGATCAGCTCGCCGACCTTGCCCTGGCCGACCATCGCCGGCGAGTGGGCGCCGGTCGAGGCGTCGGCGAAGAGGAGCTGGACGTCGCGGGCGCGGGTGTCGCGGCCGTTGATCTTGTAGACCGAGCCGGCCTCGCGCTCGATGCGGCGGGTGACCTCGAGGAGGTCGGCGTCGTTGACCGCGGCCGGCGCGGTGCGGTCGACATTGTCGACCACCAGCGTCACCTCGGCCATGTTGCGGGCCGGGCGGTTGCCGCTGCCGGAGAAGATGACGTCGTCCATGCCGGAGGCGCGCATGTTCCGGTAGGACGATTCGCCCATCACCCAGCGCAGCGCCTCGACGAGGTTCGACTTGCCGCAGCCGTGCGGGCCGACGACCCCGGTGAGGCCGGGCTCGATATGGAATTCGGTCGGCTCGACGAAGGACTTGAAGCCGAGGACTCGAAGCCGGGTGAATTTCAACGCGGCGCGCTCCTGACGAATCTGGGCCGGTCGTCACCCAAAGGTTAACGCCGGCCCTGATTCGGATAGGGCGATTCGTCTCTAGTCGGCAAGAAAGCCGTCAATGTCTTCTATGGATAACTCGCCGCGCTGCATCTCGCCGTTGATGAAGAAGGTCGGCGTGGAGCTGATCCCGAAGTCGTTGGACGCGCGGGTCTTGACCGCCAGCACGCCGTCCTGGATCTCGCGGTTGGAGAGGCAGGCGTTGAACGATTCCTCGGTGAAGCCGGCCTGGCGCACGAAGGTAAGCAGCGCCTGCTTGGGATTGTCGGTGAAGGCCCATTCGGCCTGGCGGTTGAACATCAGGTCGACCAGCGGGAAGTAGCGCTCCTTGGGGCCGCAGCGCGCCAGCATGAAGGCAGCGGTGGCGAGCGCGTCGAGCGGGTATTCGCGGAAGATGAAGTACACCTTGCCGGTGTCGATGTACTTCTCTTTCAGCGCCGGATAGGTCTCCTCGTGGAAGGCCGCGCAGTGGCTGCAGGTCATCGAGGCGTACTCGATGATGGTGTTGGGCGCATTGGGGTCGCCCAGCGCCATGTCGCCGAGCGGGCCGGGCTCCATCAGCCCGTCGGGCATTGCGGCCTGTGCCGGGCCGACCAGCGCCAGACGCTCCGGCCCCGCGACGCTGACGACAGCGGCGGTGCCAGCCAGGGCGGCGAGGGTGAGAAGGGACCGTCTGTTCATCGGTAAGGCTCTCTCCAAGGGGAAATGCCGGGGCGGTATGCCGCAATTCCGCGCGACTTCACAGGGAGAATGTGGCGTTTCCCGGTGCCGGAGGGGTCAACTATTCGCGACGTTTACTCTCGCGGTTGCGTGAACACGCCCTGGCCGAGACGGTGCAGTGCCGCCCTGAGGCCCTCGTCGGTCACCCCGGCGACCTCGTCGGCGATCTTCTGGTCGGTCGCCGGGTCGATCCGGCGCGGGGCGGGCGAATCGGGCGCCGGCCGGCGCACCGGCCCCTGGATGATCCGGGCGCTGGCCACAGCCCGGTAGCCGAAGAAGGCGTTCACCCGCTCGACGATCTGCGGCAGCTCGTGCTGGAGGAAGATCGCCCGCGGTCCGTCGGCGCGGATGAACAGCGTGCCGGCCGGCGGCTCGTCGCCGTCGGCATGGCGCGGCCAGGTGATCTTCTCAGGGACGGTGCAGGCGGCGTGCATCGGGCCGGCGATCTCGGGCCAGACCGCCACTAGGTCGGCGCGGGCGAATCCGCGCCGGGCCGTGACCGGCTCGATCACCCGGGCGACGATCTCGCCGAGGTGCAGCGTCCCTTTCCATTTCCGTGGTACAGCAGCCATTCCGGTATTGTCCCATGGCGTGATGGCGCGAGGAAGGCCGGGCAGGGGGATTCTCTCTTATCCACTGCCTTCCCCTGTTGCGGCGCAATGGCGCGCCCGGTTTCAGCCGGTAAATGTCGATTAATATCAATAAGTTGTAGAATTCGGCCGGCTCCTTGACACGGTTTCGCACGAAAACTAATGTGCCGGCGGCTTTGAGGGCGGGGCAGGAGTTCCGATGGGGGCTCCGGCGCTGACAGGGCGGGATCGATGAGCGAAGCGGATCGGTCGGGCGATGACAGGCCCGATCATGCGCGGAATGTCGAAGATGCCGCGCTTTCCGAAAGGTTGCGTGATCTCGACCGGCGCCTCGTGGAGAAGCGCCCGGAGCGGGAACGCGATGCGGCGACCGAGGCGGCGCCGCGACCCGGGTTTGCGATGGCGCTGCGTCTCAGCGCCGATTTCGTCGCCGGGGTCGTGGTTGGCGCCGGATTGGGTTGGGGTTTCGACGCCTTGTTCGGAACCTCGCCCTGGGGGCTGATCGTGCTTCTGCTCCTCGGGTTCGCGGCAGGCGTGCTGAATGTGCTCCGCTCCGCCGGACTGGTGGCAGAGCGGCCCGGAATTGACGACGATCCGGTATCCCGCCGGTTCGATTGACGAGGGTCCACGTGGCTACCGATCCGATTCATCAGTTTCAGATCCACAAGCTGATCCCGATCGAGGTCGGCGGCGTCGATTTCTCGTTCACCAATTCGGCGCTCTTCATGGTCATCAC
>JAEVZM010000315.1 GCA_023392225.1 Pseudomonadota bacterium | reverse complement strand
CCATCGCGCCGCCAGCGCCGCGATGAGGTTGGCGACGGCGACGCGCACCGCCTCGCGACCGCTCTCGGCGGTGAAGGCGCCGACATGGGCCGTCGCGATCACCCGCGGATGGGCGCCGAGCGGGGTGAGCCCGGGTGGCTCGGTGGCGAAGACGTCGGTCGCGTACCAGCCGACCTGTCCGTCCTCGAGCGCGGCGAGGAGCGCCGCCTCGTCGACGAGGCTGGCCCGGGCGGTGTTGACGATGCCGGCTCCCCGCGGCAGGCCGGCGAGGCGGCTCGCGTCGAACAGCGGCGGCGCGTCCGGGTCGGCAGGTGTGTGGAACGAGACCACGGTGCTCTCGGCGACGAGGGTGTCGAGGTCGACGAAGGCGAAATCGTCGGCCGGGTTGAAGCTCGGGTCGGGCCGGACGTCATAGGCCCGGATCCGCGCGCCGAAGGCGCCGGCGATGCGGGCGACGCGGCGGCCGATGGCACCGCAGCCGACGAGGCCGAGGGTGGCGGCGGCAAGCTCGCGCCCTTCGCGGCGGACCCATTGGCCGCTCTTCATGCCGGCCTCGCTCTCGGGCAGGTTCCGGAGCCCGGCGAGCATCAGGGCGATGGTCAGCTCGGCGACGGCGCGGGCATTGGCCCCGGCCGCGGTCAGCACGGTGACGCCATGCGCCTCGGCGGCGGCGAGATCGATCGAATCGATGCCGGTGCCGTTGCGGCTGATCACCTCGAGATCGGTGGCGGCGGCGAGCACGCGCGCGCTGATCGGCTCGACCCCGGCGATCCAGCCGCTGATGCCGGGGACGAGGGCCAACAGCTCGTCCTCGCTCGGTTGGCGCCCGGCCGGCGAGAACACCAGCTCGAAGCCGGCGGCCTCGAGTGGGGCGAGGGTGTCGCCGGGCCGCGCCGTGAGCGAGCGCGGCGTGACGAGGATGCGCTGCGTCATGCCGCGGTCACCGGGTTGGGGCGACCGCCGGCAAGGTCGGAGAGGCGCTCGAAGCCGGGGCCGGAAGTCGGGATGTCGACGGCGAAGACGTCGGCGATCACCCGCGTCCAGCCGTGGAGGAAATAGACCCATCCGTCCTCGACCGTGAGGTGCCGGCTTGCCGCCTGGGCCCGCGCCTGGCGGAGGAAGACGAGGTCGCCGCGATAGTTGAGCTCCCAGACGAAGCCGCGCTCGGGAAACACCGCGGCGTCGGTGATCGGCGAGCCCGGGCCGTCCTTGCCGAGGCCGGTGGCGTTGATCACGAACGAGCCGGCGGGCAGCGCCGAGACGAGGGCGTCGTTGTCCTCGCGGCTCTTGGCCAGCACGTAGGTCACGGGCAGGTCGGCGCCGAAGCGCTCGTGGATGTGGCGGATCTCGTCGAGCCGGCCCTGGTCGATGTCGGAGACGATGATCCGCGACGGCCGGTCGGCGCCGCGCGCGGCCTGCATCAGGTTCCAGGTGATGGCGATGCTGGCGCCGCCGGCGCCGATCACCAGCGCCTCCGCGCCCGTGTCGGCGAAGTGCCCGTCGGGCACGATCGCCGCGGTGGCGAGGCCGCTGGTCAGCGGGTCCTTGGCCGAGGCGACGAGCCGGCCGTCGTGCTTGGCGATGCAGCTCATCTCGCCCATCAGCGCGCTGAGCGGCTCGATCTTCTCGAACAGGTCGCTGGTGGCGCGGAAGCAGTCGATCTTGTGGGTGGTGACGAGCGCGCCTTTCGACAGCGGGTCGTCCTTTTTGAAGGAGACGACGGCCCGGTAGTCCTCCGCCGGGGCATGGAGCGGCAGGTCGACGCCGACGATTTCGGCGCCAAGGCCGAGCGCCTCGGACCAGCGCGGGAAGACCTTGAGGATCGACGACTGCCCGGTGGTGACGCCGATGAAATAGAGCGTCGGCCGGGTGGCGGGGGTGAGAGCGGGAAGGGTCACGCCGCCGGCTCCGTGTAGCGGGCGACCTCGGCGGCGTCGCGTCCGCGGTAGCGCGGGTTCGGCGCCTCGCGCCAGCCCTCGCCGTCGGCGAGGATCAGGGTCTTCATGCCGCCGGCGCGGGCGATGATGTCGTAGTCCTGCCCGGCGTCGGCCGGGTAGCAGAAGAAGGTGACCAGCGGCGTCGTGCCGGTGTTGACGCTGCGGTGGATCCAGTAGGGCGGTACGTAGACCACGGTGCCGGGCACCATCTCGACCGGCCGGGTCTCGCCCGAGGGCAGCTCCATGTGCATCAGGCCCTGGCCCTCCTGGCAGTAATAGATCTCGGGCCGGTCGGACTTCACGTGGATATGGCCGCGGGTCATGAAGAACTCGTCGCCGACGCGGCCGGGCTGCAGCGTGCTGGTGCCGAAGATCAGCTCCTGCGGCGCCACCCGGGCGGGCCGGAACTCGTCGACGCCATAGGCGATGTCGTCGCCCCTCGCTGCCGACAAGGCGGCGAAGGCCGCCTCGTCGGCGAACAGGCCGGCGAGGTCGCGGATGCGGGTGCGCTTGGCGCCGGTGGCGCCGGCCATGGCCCCGCCTGCGGCGATGGAGCAGGCGGCAGGATCAATGAATGAAGTCGGCATGGGGCCTCCCCTCGAATGCGAGTTTCTGTAGTGTGACTACAGAAATGGGAGGGGAATCGCAACCTCGTGGCGGCTCGACGCGTCTGAGTACGCGAGTTATGTAGCGATCCGACAGGTGGTGGAGTGGTGGCGGGCGGTCGAAGACTTGTCAGCGCTGCGCGAGCATCGTGGCAAGGGTCAGCGGCGCCGGGGTCGGCCGGCTGAAGTCGAGGCCCGAGAGCAGGTCGACGAGGTGGCTTCGCATCAGGTTCGCCGCCTGCTCGCCGGAGCCGGCCGCCAACGCGTCGACGAGGGCCGAATGGGCGTGGCGCTCGCAGATCGTGTCGTGCCGGTGCCAGTAGAGCGACACCACCAGCGAGGAGCGCGAGGTCAGCTCCCGGATGAAGCCCTCGAGGATCTGGTGGTCGGCGATCTCAGCGATGCGGATGTGGAAGGCGGCGGAGAGGGCGATGGCCCGGTGGCGATCGTCCTTGGCGAGCGCCGCCTGCTCCTCCTTGAGATGGCGCCGCAGCGCGGCGATGTCCGCCTTGCTCGCCCGTCCTGCGGCCAGCGCGGCGGCCCGCGGCTCGAGCAGGGACCGGACCTCGAAGACCTGGCGTGCTTCCTCGACGGTGGGCTGCGCGACATGGGCCCCGCGATTGGGCTCGATGACGACCACGCGCTCGTGGGCGAGAGCCTGTAGCGCAGCGCGGACGATCGTCCGGCTTGCGCCGAAGGCCGTGCCGATCTCGTCTTCGGGAAGGCGGGTACCGGGCGGCAGCCGATGGTCGAGGATCGCGGTCAGGACGCTGGCATAGACCGCGCGCACCCGCTCGCTCCGCAGCGGCGAAGGCGATGCCCCGGTTGCCGGCCGCCCGGTCTTCGCTTCCCGCAGGCTCACGATGGTCTCCCGACTCTCTCCGCGGATGATAGCACGGCCGCCGGCCGCGCCAATCGTGCACAGTAATCGTATACGATGATTGCACACATTTAGGGCGCGCTGACCAGTTTCCGTGCGCGGCATCAACCGCGGGTCGCAGGCGTCCGGCGGACAGGCGCGGGAATACCGGCGAAAGCCGAGGCGCGACCGGTTGGCACGGGGCTTGCCACACTAGATAGGCGCATCGGGAGATCGGTCATGCGGCAACCTGCCGACGTTGAACTCGTCGCCGTCACCAAGCGCTACGGCGAGACCGTGGCGGTGGAGGACATCTCGCTGAAGATCAGGGCGGGGAGCTACTGCTGCCTGCTCGGGCCGTCGGGCTGCGGCAAGACCTCGACGCTGCGCATGATCGCCGGCCACGAGACGGTCAGCAGCGGCGACATCCTGCTTGGCGCGGAGAACATCACCGACCAGCCGCCGGCCGCTCGCGGCACGGCCATGATGTTCCAGAACTACGCGTTGTTCCCGCATCTCAAGGTCCGCGACAACGTCGCCTTCTCCCAGAAGATGCGCGGCGTCGAGCGGGCGGAGCGGCACCAGAAGGCCGACGCCATGCTCAAGCTGGTGGCGATGGAGGCCTATGCCGACCGCCTGCCGTCGCAGCTCTCCGGCGGCCAGCAGCAGCGCGTCGCGCTGGCCCGGGCGCTGGTCACCAATCCCTCTATCCTCCTCCTCGACGAGCCGCTCTCGGCCCTCGATCCGTTCCTCCGCATCAAGGTCCGGGCCGAGCTCAAGCGTCTCCAGCGCGACCTCGGCATCTCCTTCATCCACGTCACCCACAGCCAGGAGGAGGCGATGGCGCTGGCCGACCTGGTGGTGGTGATGAGCGACGGCCGGATCGAGCAGGCCGGCACGCCGCGCGAGGTGTTCGAGACGCCGCGCACCGAGTTCGTCGCCCGTTTCATGGGCGGCCACAACATCATCGCGCTCGACGGCCGCAAGGTGAGCGTGCGCGCCGACCGGACCCGGCTGCTGCCGGCCTCGGCGTCGGATGCCAGGCCCGTCGTGGTGCGCGACGTCGAGTACCAGGGCACGACCGTGCTGGTCGGGCTCGATGCGCCCGACGGCGAGCTCACCGCCGTCGTGCCCGATCACCTCTTCTACGCGCGGCCCTTCGCGGCGGGCGAGTCGGCCGCCATCGCCTTCGATCCCACCGACATTCACGAGCTCGCCGCCTCCGCCTGAGCGGAGGGGCGCCAACAGGGAGAACGGATTGATGAAGGACGGAAAGAAGAAAGGCATCTCGCGGCGCGGTCTCCTCAAGGGGACGGCGGCGGCGGCGGGTCTTGCTGCCGGCTCGGGTGCCATCACCGGCTTCCCGACCATCTGGGCGCAGTCGAACATCACGCTCCGCCAGTTCGGCACCGGCGTCTCGAACCTCAATGCCATCGCCGAGCGCTGCAAGGCCGACCTCGGCATCACCCTCGAGATGACGGCGCTCGACTCGGATGCGACCGCCCAGCGCGCCGTCACCCAGCCGAATTCCTACGACATCGCCGACATCGAGTACTGGATCTGCAAGAAGGTGTTCCCGGCCGGCGTCATGCAGCCGATGGACGTCACCAAGATCAAGCTCTTCGACAAGATCGTGCCGCTGTTCATCACCGGCAAGCTGACGCCGGAATCGGTGATCGCGCAGGGCACGGCGCCGCACACCGTCGGCTTCGTCGAGGGCCAGGAGTCGACTACCTTCGCCAAGGAGCCGACCCAGTGGATGACCCTCATCCCGACCATCTACAACGCCGATACCCTCGGCATCCGGCCTGACCTCGTCGGTCGCGAGATCACCAACTGGAAGGACATCCTCGACCCCGCCTTCAAGGGCAAGACCTCGATCCTCAACATCCCGTCGATCGGCATCATGGATGCCGCGATGATCTGCGAGTCGGCCGGCGTCATCACCTATGGCGACAAGGGCAACATGACCAAGGAGGAGATCGACACCACCATCGACTTCCTCATCAAGACCAAGAAGGACGGCCAGTTCCGCGCCTTCTGGAAGACCTTCGACGAGTCGGTCAACCTGATGGCCTCGGGCGAGGTGGTGATCCAGTCGATGTGGTCGCCGGCGGTGGCGGCGGTGCGCTCGAAGGGCATCGCCTGCAAGTACCAGCCGCTCGCGGAAGGCTACCGCAGCTGGGGCGGCGGCCTCGGCATCGCCAAGCACCTCTCCGGTGCCGAGCTCGACGCCGCCTAGGAGTACATCAACTGGTACCTCTCGGGCTGGGTCGGCGCCTACCTCAACCGCCAAGGCTACTACTCGGCCGTGCTCGACACCGCCAAGGAGAACATGACCCCCAACGAGTGGGGCTTCTGGATGGAAGGCAAGCCCGCCGAGGAGGACATCCTGTCCCCCGAGGGCAAGATCATGGAGAAGGCCGGCGCCGTTCGCGACGGCGGCTCGTTCTACGACCGCATGGGCCACGTCGCCTGCTGGAACGCGGTGATGGACGAGGACCGCTACATGGTCTCCAAGTGGAACGAGTTCATCGCGGCGTGAGCGACGCGGCTGCATCCACCTCGGTCGCGGGGCCGCCGGAAGAACCGGCGGTCCCGATGGCTGCGCCCCGCGCCCCCGTCTCGCGGCGCGCGGCCGGGACGCGCGGCTA